>NZ_NOLK01000104.1:0-27852 GCF_002245985.1 Nostoc sp. 'Peltigera membranacea cyanobiont' 232 | reverse complement strand
ATTGCTGGACAAATGTTTGACAATAACTACGATTTGGCTATGGCAATTATTGATGGCATGGAAGCCAGAAGCGTAAAGGGTGAATATGCCCTTGAGCGTCTTATATTTAATTGTGCCTAGCTACTTATTCACTAATACTCTTGTACGCGAAGCAATGCCGGAGGCGTATTCCATCAAATTTAAAGCAATTCTCCAGCCACTGTGCAAAGCTTGAGCAGTGCCACTAGCTTGAAGAACTAATTGCTTTTCTTGGCAGACTGTACCACTTTCGACTTGATAATGAACTTCGGCACCACAATATTTTAATACTCTGGCTGCTTCTTCAGTAGCGCAAATGGTCATCGGATGACGGGTAGAAAACTCGATTTCACCAGGTTGCTTGCCAATGCCAAGTCCGTAGGTTGTCAAATCTAGGTAGGGAACATCTTCCTGAATTAACCTAGCGATCGCCTCATCTGAGAAGAAAACACTCATTTTAGTTTTATGATCGGCTGACAAATAAATAGCTCAATCAAGATTCACACTAAACCTAATCTCATTCAGTTGTAGGAATTGTAATAATTACTACTATTGTCCCAAATAGTTGGTAACAAAATAACTTTGTTAAGAAAGAATATATACCTCAGTCGCCAAAATTAGTTAAATGCTGAAATTGGAAACTATTGACTTATAATATCAAGCTTGAATTTAGCAATCATACAGATAGTGTAAATTACAAACATAATCCAAAGAAAATTGAGAATGCTAAATTTAGATGCCATTGATCGTACAACAATGCAATCAGTTCCATACAGTTATGCTGTGATAGAGAATTTGTTGCCCAAAGCAGCTAGCTTAGAACTTGCTGCCAGCTTTCCCCAGGAACAGTTTCGCTTATCAATAGGGGAAGGATATGGATACCTTTGGAGTGAGATGCTTGCTAGTAATGAGGATATTGCTTTGATATACAAGTTTTGCCATAGCGCCAGCCCTGAGTTGTCAGATCGTTGGCGCGATCGCATTGCACAAGGAAGATTATCTTCTAATCTTGGTAATCTCAGCAGTCTTTGGCGACAAATGATAGAAGAACTGTGGACACCTGCTTACCGCCAAGCCTTAACACAGATGTCTGGGGTGGAATTGAAAGACTGTGCAATGGTGATTGGGTTTCGTCGATATAATCTAGGTAACAGTCATCGCCCTCATACTGATGAACCATCAAAAGCTTTGACTCATTTGCTATTTTTCAATGAACAATGGCCTATGGACTGGGGTGGTTGTTTGCGAATTCTCCTTAACGAAAAACCAGAATCTGTCTTCCAAGATATTGCACCACTGAACCAGTTTTCGGCCGTGATTGTGCGCTCAGATAATTCCTGGCACATGGTAACTCCAGTAGCCTCGACTGCACTACAGTGCCGATTGGCTCTCAGGATTGCTTTTTTTCACAATCTCGATGCAGGTGCTTAGTCGATAGGAAAAATCCAATCCCTACACAAAAGGCGATCGCCTCTATTTTCTGGAAACAAGTAGTTAACTAAGAATATAAAAGGCAGTTAGCATAGTACAGATTATTCTGATTATATGAGTGCAACTATAGCAGTCATACCTACTTTGTAAGCACATCCCCGACTTATTCACAAGTTGCAGATATGCTTACAAACGATTTAGAAATGCGATATTTTTAAACCTACTTTTCGCTTATACAGTAGTAAAGTTATACCACCCGTGACTAACATGGCAGGTATTGAATCTGATTCAGGAATTGGTGTAATTTGACCCGAACCACTTATTGTGTTGCTAAACTGTCCAAAATCATTCACTCGACGACCGGTAGTAACTAAAAAATATTTCTGTCCTGTAAGGAGTTCTTGGTTGAAAGTAATAGTACTACCATTAGTAGTAGTATTTGCTATAAGAACATTGGTTAATTGTTCAGTAGGATTGAAACTGTCCTGATATAAAGCTAAGAAAATATCCCATTTTCTATTTGCAGGTGGCGTAGGTTCAGATTCACCACTTATATTATATAAACCTGATTGATCGACCGTAAAATCGAATACACTATAAGGTACACTCATTCCCAAATTCCCATCTTTTTCACCACTGATAAGAGTGGGAGGATTCCCTGGTGCTACACGCCGCCAAATCGGTTCATTTGTTGTATCTCCCTCATAAGTAAAGATAGCAGCTTTGGAGGGTTGAGCTGTAGAAACAGTAGCTAATGCTAACCCCAAAATAACCATTAATGGTTTTTGAAAAAACTTCGTTTCTAACATAAATTATCTTCTTGGATTTACTAATAGCTTGGTTCAAAAATGTTGAGGGCAAGAAACTTATCAAGCAGATTCTCCATTGTGAGTGACACTCGATGTATGGCGATCGCATAGATAGGATTGCTGGCAAATGTCTCGACTTCCTCACTAATAATGCTTGAATAGTCCTTAATCTGAGCATTTAAACTTTATGAATTATTCAACAGTATCTATGGCATATTTTTTTATACAAATTTGTGTTTTTGATTGAAGCTATCATACCAACTTGGTTGGAAAAAATCAATTCAACTACGTAATTAAACGCTGACTTTATCAAAACTTTAAGTAAAAAGTTTTTTTATTTCGCACGACTTACACGGATGACAAGACTTAATGAGTAACTACGACTGTGGTGCTTTTACGATGCCTACGGCGAGCGTACCCCTGCTCAAAAGCCAGCTATGCAGAAGCCGTAAACCTTGTGGCATAGCTTTAGGGTGCAGCCTCTGTCTCCGAACACGCTATTCGCGTTCGTAGAGAAGCGATCGCAATCTCTACGACGGGCTACACCTACGCAACATAGCTATTTGCTCTCAAAATCCAAGCAAGTTCTTGCATAGTGCGGGGAATGTGTTTGTTTGCCTTGTGCTTTCTTTCATCGTGAAAGAAAGCAAATGTGGAGGCATAATAGCTTATGAATCTTGTCCCTCGACAATTTCTTTTTGGATAAAACTAATTTGTGCAGCTAATTCTTGCCGAGTAGAAGCTTTAAATAGGTATCGAAAAACAAACCAGATTAAGTAACCAATTCCAGTCAATTCAAAAACTAGATTTAACTGGGGGATTTCATTGATTACATCTAGGACAGCTATAATTATCTTAACTGTAATAGTCGCTGTGATAATTGTAGAAAAACAAATAATTGGCATCTGGTATTCAGTGGAAAAACTACCTAAGTATTTAGGCAATTGCTCCAAAAAGGTAGAGAATTTACCTCCAATATGCTGGCGTTGAGGTAATGGTTGATTATCAGGTATTAGCAATGGTTGATTATCAATTTTTGAACTTTCAAGTACTGCGTAGTTTACCACCGTAGGCATCGGTTCGGTTGATGTAATATCAAAAGATTTGGATTGTTCTATTTCGCTCTCCCGATGCAATGGTTTATCAGCAGATAGTAGAAATGGTTGAGTATCAATTTTTGAACTTTCAAGTACTGCGATAGGTTCGGATAATGTAATATCAAAAGATTTGGATTGTTCTACTTCACTCTCCCCAAGTTTACTATTTTCTTCAGCGATAATAGTTTTCATTTGCTCACCACGGATATCATCCTTAGCCAACTTCATCAAAGGCGAGTAAATGGCATTGTACATATCCCGCGCCATATTCACCGCACCTTCAAAACCCATATAAGGGCCATTGTGGTAGCCGTGACCATTCACATAAGGCAAATGCAACTTCTTCACCAAAGCACCCACCCGTGGCCCAGTCAAAACCAAATCCGGCTTGACCATTTCCAGCACCTCGAAAAATTCGAGTTCATTACCATCATCAATATAGATAGTCCCTTCTTCACCTCTGGCAATTACCTTCTCAAAATCCTCTTGGTGTCCAAACTTCGACGACATCGCCACGACGTGCATTCCTAAATCGTCTTCTAGAGCCTTCGTCCAGTGCCATAAACGTGGGCCTCCTGTCCAAATACAGACTTTTTTGCCTGTCAAGCGCTCTTTATACCACTCAAGCTTCGATTCATATTTTGCCACTTCTTCCGCAATCACCGCTTCGGCTCTATCTTCAATTCCAAAGAAAGCCCCGATTTTGCGTAACCCTTCCTTAGCATAATCAAAGCCCCAAGTATCCACATCGATCCGGGGAATGCCATATTTTTTCTTTAACTCATTGGCAATATACCCCGCAGAACGGGCACAATTAGTCACATTCAACTGCGCTCTGTGCATCCCACGTAAGGAGTCATAAGTACCATTGCCGGTAAAATGGGCAATAATTTGGATGCCCATTTTTTCCATGTACTTTTCCATCACAAAGGTATCGCCTTGGATGTTGTAGTCACCAATCACATTAATTGTGTATGGGCTGGTAATTTCCGGCTCATAGGTTCCTACTTTGTCAGTCATCCACCCCATGTTGAACACGTGGTGTCCTTTGGATTGACTCACCCCAGCAAAACCGGGACACTCAACGGTGAAGATATCGACATCACCAAGTTCTTTTTCGACTTCTTTGACTACAGGCTTAATATCATCGCCAATCAAAGCAGTAGAGCAGGTGGTGTACACCATCATCCGCTTGATGTCAGGAAATTCGGCAAAGGCTTCCAGCATCGCTTTTTTCAGCAGCTTTTCACCACCGAAGACAACGTGCTGTTCCTTCATGTCTGATGACCAGACATATTTGAGTTGGAAGTTGCCATTGTCGCTGGGATAGCGTTTGGTGTGCCATGTGTCATAGGCACAGCCTACAGGCCCATGTATCAACTGGATAGTGTCTTTGAGAACACCACCAATTACTAGCTTTGCACCACAATAGCTGCATCCGCGCTCAGATAATGAGCCGGGAATGGTTTCGACGTGGGCGCTAGGGAGAAACTGGGTTGTATCTTCTCCTTTTTCTTTTATATATATGTGCTTCTCCCGTTCGGGAATAGTTTCGTCGCACTTAAACAACTTCATTGGCATGGCTGATTGCTCCTTGTGCAATAGCTAAGAAGAAGAATGATTCTTCTATCTGTTTAATTTTGTCAGAAACTTCTTGGAGTTCCTTGATTTCAAAATCCTATCAACCTTTTTAATTAATAATAGTAAATCTGATAACAATAACGCTAATTAATATTCCAAAATAGAAATAAAACCAATTTATAATAGACAGTTCTGTCTAGATTTAAAGCAATCTAAATCTTCTTATATATAAGACTTTTGTTAATAAAAATAGACAGACTATTCTAACTATATATGAGAGCGTAAATCATTTAATTGCTATCCTGATTCTGGCTGCTTCAGTTGGATAAATCGGCGATAGTTGCTCAGATCAAAACAATAGGAAAAACGCAATTGTTTACTTTTAAGCTTTCTAGCTGATGAGTAATTGTAACCACGAATACTCTTTGTAAATTAATTGATCGGCGCAAGTAAATTGGCCAGATGTATGATATTCTTGATTTATAGGGAATCTAAACCACTTCACGCACAAAGGATCTCCAAGCATTTGCGCTGTAGTGATGAAGCCAAATCCCATAAGTTAACCAATTGTTTGATGAACTGATGGTCTTGCTCCACAAGTCTCTGGAGGATTGTGGAAGTACTTGATCGGTAGCAGTTCTGAAGTTCGGGGGGACTTTGGTCTGCTTGCAGTTCATCAATCACTTTTGGGATAAACCTTTTATTATTTACAGATAGTGTTTTCTTAAATCCTCAGAAATAATCGAAGCTTTGGCGAATGAAAAAATAGAATAAGCAATCGATAAATAATATTATTTGCTATTTAACCAATTGGGTAAAACAAACTTAATTGAACTTCCAGATTAATTAAATAGCCTGGTGTTTAAAATGACTAAACCGAAAATAATCCGTAAATCTGTTCGCGATCGCATCCTAAGTACAGCATCAGGCTTATTTTACCGAGAGGGAATTCGCAATGTCGGTATTGACAGAATTGTTGCGGAATCTGGCGTTGCAAAAATGTCACTCTACAATCATTTCAAGTCAAAAGATGCATTGATTGAAGCGTGGCTGCGACAACAAGATATAGAATGGTGCGAATGGCTCAAAACCACCATTGAGCAACGAGGTTCTAACCCATCCCAACAATTACTGGCAATATTTGATGCCCTGCGGGAATGGTTTGAAGGCCCAGATTTCCGAGGTTGTGCATTCATTAATGCTTCAGTGGAACTAGCCAATGCTGACCATCCTGGACATCGAGTGGCATTGGAACATCAACAATCGATTTACCGCTATATCAAGAGCCTAGCTCAAGCCGCAGAAGTTTCATCACCGGAACAGTTAGCCAGACAACTGCTTCTGTTGGTGCAAGGTGCGATCGTGGTTGCGATGATGGAAGGAAGTTGGTCAACCGCTTCACAGGCGAAAAAAGTCGCGGCAACACTAATCCAGAGTGCATCAAAATCCGGCATTACCGAAACAGTTTTGACTGCCCAGTTAGAGTGCTGAGTATATTCATAAACCCGAACAAATACTTGCACCAGATGATGGTTTTAATAAGATAAATACTGCCGGGTGTAAAATTTTAGAGTATTTTGCTAACTAGACTGAATAAATTCTTCTTTCTCCCGCTATTTCTAGTATAAAACCGTCTATTGTTCTAAACAAAATGTGCATCTTTAGGGTTGAATGCCAGCTTAATTATTTCATGGGGATATACATTGCCAAATATATGACTCCGAGGCACTCTGGCGATTAAAGTCTGTTCTCCCACCTTAACCCAAATACTACAAATTCCAATACCATTTAAAACCCGTTCTACTAGCCCTTCAATAATTACCGAACATAGTTTATGTCGCATTGAAGAACTTGGATCGTAAAGATTGAAAGTATCGCCAGATAAACAACATGCAGTAATTGGCTTTGTGATTTCCCCAGGATGTAAAAACTGTATCCCGTTTGCAAGTTTGATAAAATTTCCACGGCTACTCCGTTCTACATGGCACGGAATAATATTATCTATCCCTACCAGTCTGGCAAGTTGCTCGTTAGCTGGTCGGCGGATGATGGTTTCCAAGTTATCATCCTGGACAATACAACCGTCAAATAAAGCGATCGCGCGATCGGCAAAATGCAGTATATCTGTAAAATTATGACTGACTAATATAACTGCTGATCCCCTCGCTTGCGCCCATTGTCTAATTTTCTCAATCATCTGGGGACGTATTCCCACATCTAAAGAGGCAGAAGGCTCATCCAAAAGCAGCAATTCGGAATCAGCAACTAAACCGCAGGCAATACAAACCCGTTTCGCTTCACCACCGGACAAAGAACGAGCTGACTGATTTGCCAGGTGTTCACAGCCAAAAGTTGCAAGTGCGGTATGTACCGTTTGCTTAATCTTGTGTGTTGGTGTTCCGCGAAACTTTAATACCTTGGCAACATTATTAAAAACAGTGTCATCCAGTAGTAAGGTTTCCTGGAATACCAAAGCTGAACGACGACGCAACAATGTTTTATTGGCATTGCGGACATCCTCTCCAAATAATTGCATCTCACCACGGTAAGGTTGCAAGAGATTGATTGTTCTTAACAAAGTGCTTTTACCAGCGCCATTGGGGCCAAGCACAGCAACCAATTCTCCAGGACGGACTGTAAAATTTTCAATTGACAGGATATTTTTACGTGTTTTGCTATCGACGCTCACCTGTCGCATATTCAGGACATATTCGTTAGTACTCATAAGATTTTCTTGTCATGCTGTAGGATAGTCAGCAACACGATAACGGTGTATGTGATGATCAGAAGAATGTATGCGATCGCCATTGCCACATCGTAATTTCCTTTCCCTACTTCCAAAACGATCGCTGTAGTCAGGACTCTAGTCTGCCCCTTGATATTGCCGCCCACCATCATGGATGCACCAACTTCCGAGATGACGCGACCAAAACCAGCCATGATTGCAGCCATTAATCCTAACCGTGCTTCCTTGATTAGCAACCAGTTTGCTTGCCACTGTGTCGCCCCCATCGATAACAATCGCCAGCGTAGTTTCGGATTAATACTGATAATTGCCGCAAAACTTAAGCCAGCGACAATTGGAAAAGCAATGATGGCTTCGGCTATGATCATCGCTGTGGGCGTGTACATCAAATCCAGATTTCCTAACGGGCCAGACCGCCACAAAAACAGACTGACGAATAAACCGACTACGACAGGTGGCAATCCCATACCAAAGTTAATTAAACTAGTCAGAGTCTGCTTGCCGACGAAATCCGCTAATGCTAGCCACAGTCCTAATGGTAGTCCCAGTAAAACGCTAATGGCTGTAGCTGTTCCAGAGACGAACAATGTCATCGTCATGACTTGGAAAACGTCACTATCGCCACTGGTTAATAGCTCAAAAGCTTTGAAAGCTCCTTCGATGATTGTATTCACAAATACAAATCTCTCAAAAAATTGGGAAAGAATACTCAAATATGCAGTAAAGCAACTCTTAACGATCTGATGCTCAAGTTTCTTTAAAAGCCGTAATCTTTCTCCGTTTTACCGGCATCAACATAAAATAGTGGTTGTTTGAACTCTTTTTTCCCGTGGGCTGCAATTATTGTCTGTCCTTCAGGAGATAAGACAAAATTAATAAACGCTTTAGCTCCTGCACTGTTCACCTTGGGGAATTTCTGAGAATTTACTTCCATGACATGGTACAGATTTAACAGTTTCTTGTCTCCTTGCACCAGTATTGGCAAAGACAGGTTTTTCTGCTGAAATATATATGTCGCCCGATCTGCTAAGGTATATCCTAGTTTTTGATTAGCCACTTGCAAAGTTTGCGCCATTCCTGAACCTGTTTGCTGATACCAAGTACCAGATGGTGTGATATTTGCCTGTTGCCATAAATCTTTTTCTAGTTTGTTAGTCCCTGAGTCATCACCCCGCGATACAAACAATGCTTGATTTTTAGCAATCAGACTGAACGCTTCCACAGCATTCTTTTTCCCTCTAATCTTTGCTTTGTCTGCATCTGGCCCGACAATCACAAAGTCATTGTGCATTACCAAGTGGCGATGAATCACCGCACCACCCTCCAAAACTTTGCGTTCGGCTTTCGGTGAATTGACGAATAGCGCGTCAACTTCACCTTTTTCAGCCATAGCCAAAGCTTGTCCCGTGCCAACTGCAACTTTTTTGAGTTTATATCCTGTTTTCTTTTCAATAGCCGGCACTAAATCATCTAGCAGCCCGCTATCCTCAATACTGGTTGTCATCGCCACTATCACATTTTTATTCGCTGGGGACTGTCCAAGAGTTGGCTCTTGCTTGACTAGGTTACTACCAAAGCCGATGCAAAGAATCGCCAGGAAACTTACCAAACACCCATCGCGCATAGCCCGATGATTGATCATTGCACTCTCCTACCAATTTATATGCCAATATTTTTTACTATGGCAAGTAAAGCTTACATTGGGAAGTATAAGCAAGATTGAGTAGGAAATCAACCATTTATGTTGTTTTCCAGACAATTGTCATGATGAGAAGGATTCTTGACAAGATGCTGCATGATTCGTGGATACGCTCTGCTGTTGGAAATTCTTCCTTCTTTTCGTAACGGCTCCTGTTTTATCATTTGATGCTGTAGCGATCGCAGTTGCTCAAAGACTGCGATCGCTACAGGTTAGTGTGTCCACGATGGATTTAAGAATAGCAACGGTCGGCATCCAGGCAGCCCTAGATATTAAAGGAGGCTATTCCCCTGGCATCAGTAAGCGGTAAAGGAAGTTTTTACTTACTTGGTTTTGTCTAGCCATTTCCAAAAGTAGTATATCTCCATTTTTTAGGAGGACGAAAAAGCATTGAGCATCGAGGTAATCATCGTTGCGTAATCCTTCATCAGCTACCTTTGTTTCCTCTATGTCTTCATAGTTAAAGTAATGCTCTTTCTCTTCAACATCTACTACATTAAATACGACTGGCATAGGTTTTTAAGGAACAAGAGTACATTGTTGATCGTAAATCCTATAGTTGCTTTAAGTCTGTTGGTTTAGTTGCAAAATATAATCCTCGTGGGATGTCCTAATATGGGTCAGTATTTCAGGATTCCAAGGATATCTAATGCGCCTTTGGTATTGTAATTAAGTCATTAATTAGGCAACTTGGGACAAATCAAGGCGACCAATTTATCTGGTAATTGGCACTCATCACTTCATCAATTGTGCGCGGAAAAATGCTAAGATTATTCGTGAGTATGCTCTGCTATTGCAAATTATTCAGGGTTTGTAACGGCTCCTATTTTATTATTTAATGCTGGAGCGATTGCGATCGCAGTTGATCAAAAACTGCGATCGCAATGTGTTCGTGCGTCCACGATGGATTTAAGAATAGCAGCGTTGGCGGAGGCATCGCCGGATTAACTTAACTCAGTGGGAAAGTGCTAATGTCTGACTGAGCTAAACTAAACGTATATCATCTGAAAATAAGCTATATGGCTCTGGGCAAAATTTTACCAACCGTAAGTCAACTATCTCATGAAGATAAACTTCGACTAATCCACTTTCTCCTGCTTGCAGTTGCGAAAGAAGAAGGATACAGCTTAGAAGATACTGAAGAGAGTGATTCAACGAAAGCACTTCTAAATCAACTGGCATCAACTCAAGGAATTGTCTGGTCTCCTCAAGCAGATCCAGAAGCAATTCAAGCATTGTCAGACCTGCTAGTGGCAGCACAGGGAGCTACAATAGACGGTAAACTTTGAAATTTGCAAAGCAAGCGATGAGTACTACGGATAATTCGCCGATCGAGGATAGATCGTCAGCAGATTTAGCATCTGTGACAGAGTTACAGCGCCAGCTTAATGACTTACTCAAGCAACTATCGCCAGAGCGATTACAGGTGCTTACTGATTTTGCGGCTTATTTAGCAAATGCGGAAAGCGAAGCTGCAACCCAAGAACTTTTGGCAATTCCTGGATTGCTAGAGCGAGTTAAGCACTCATCAGCAACTCCTAAAACCCTTTACACACCCTGGAGAAACCTTCGCTCTGATGTATGAAGTTGTTCTCCATCCAGATGCCCAAAAGTTTTATATCAATGCTGACAAAGCCCTAGCGAAGAAAATTGCCCGATGTTTGCAGCAGTTAGAGCAAACTCCCCAGTCGCATCCTAACATCAAAGCCCTTAAGGGAGATTATTCAGGATACTATCGCTATCGGATCGGCGACTAGAGGGTGATTTATTCCATAGACGATGAAGTGGTGCAGGTATTTGTTATAGCGATCGCCCATCGCAGTGAGGTGTATGATCTGTGAAGGTTGACAACATAACAGTGAACGCTTAAAGGAAAGAACCATGTTAGATGAAACAGTTCTGGAGCATCGCTTGTTAACCCTTGAGCAAGCAGTCTCCGATCTCCAACGCCAGGTTGAAGGCAAACCCTCCGAAAACTGGTTGGAAAAACTCGTCGGCTCAATTTCTGATGAGTCAGCTTTTCTTGAAGCTCTGGAATATGGACGTGCCTTTCGTCAGGCTGACAAGCCAACTGATGAGGATGACGAGCAATTGTGAAATATTTGCTTGATACCGATCATATCAGTTTTCTACAGAGGCGCTCAGGTTTAGAGTTTACTCGTTTGACGGCTCGGATGGGGCAGCACTCATCTGCTGATTTTGCGTTATCAATTGTTAGTTTTCATGAGCAGGTGCTTGGCGCTCATAACTTCATCAATCGTGCGCGGACGAATGCTGACATGATTCGTGGATACGCTCTGCTATTGGAAATTCTTCAGGGTTTTACAACGGCTCCTATTTTACCATTTGATGCTGGAGCGATCGCACTCTTTGATCAACTGCGATCGCAACGGGTTCGTGTGTCCACGATGGATTTAAGAATAGCAGCGATCGCTATATCTCGTAATTTAGTATTGTTGACCCGAAACTTTAGTGACTTCAACAAGGTTCCAGGTTTAGTAATGGAGGATTGGACGCTGTAAAATAGGCGGGCTAACTCAGCCGTTATACAGTCCTAATAGCTATTTCCCACACAAAAGCTTAGACCACAGAGTGTCATTGCCAGACATAAATCAGGACAAACAAAACAATCCAGATGACATCAACAAAGTGCCAGAAAATAGAAGTGGCATTTACACCAAAATGACCTGTGTCGTAGTTACCAGGAATGAAAGAGCGACCAAAAACAAGTATCTGCAACAAAATGCCAGTGAAAACATGCAAACCGTGGAAACCTGTTAGTAAGTAGAACATCCCACCAAAAACACCTGTGGTAAAGCCAAAAGAAAGATGGCTCCATTCGATCGCTTGTCCGACTAAAAAGTAAGATCCCATTGCGATCGAAAGCATTAGAAACTGGCGAAATGTTATCAAGTCGTGGCGTGCAAGGGCGCGTTCTGCCAAGTAGATGACAAAGCTACTAGAAACAAGAATTACCGTATTAATTGCCGGATCTCTGACTTCCAGTCCAGAAACACCAGCTGGTAGCCAGTCAGGATTTGCTGTTTTATAGACAATATATGCTGTAAAAAAACCGAGGAAAATGAAAGTCTCTGACAGCAGGAAGACAATGAAGCCGAACATCTTGCTGCCTTCTTCATCATGGGTATGCTCGTGTGAGAGATGATGTGATTCTTCTGAAATAATGGAACTGTCCATTGCTTGAATACTCCTAATATAGGTTAGTGGTAGCCAAAGTAAGTACAAATTTTGGCAAGAAATTTCTCTTTAACCTCTTAACTCTGTGTTCTCTGCGCCTTTGTGGTTCAATTACTTTTTAACCGCAGAGACGCAGAGGCGCAGAGAAATTCGTTGCATAACATCCGTACAAATCGCCACTAATGCTCGGCTACCAATGGTTCAGATTTACCATAGCCGTAGGGTTCACTTATAACAACTGGAATTTCCTCAAAGTTCTCGACAGGAGGTGGTGAAGAAACTAACCACTCCAGTCCAATTGCTCGCCAAGGATTCTTCGGTGCTTGTTCGCCATGTATCCAAGAACCAATCATATTCAGAATGAAAGGTAAGGTAGACACACCTAGCAGAAATCCTCCGATACTAGCGATAATATTCCAAAATTCATACTCTGGGGCATAAGAAGAAACTCGACGCAACATTCCTTGTAATCCTAGTGGGTGCATTGGGAAGAAGTTGAGGTTAGTGCCAATGAACGCCAGCCAGAAGTGCAACTTGCCCAAGCCTTCGTAATACATACGTCCAGTCATCTTGGGGAACCAGAAGTAAATAGCAGCAAACATCCCCATTGTTACCGTGCCATATAGAACATAGTGGAAGTGACCCACCACATAGTAAGTGTTGTTGACATGGACATCAATGGGAACAGAGGAAAGGGTGATGCCAGTGATACCTGCAAATACAAACAATATTAATGCACCAAACGCAAACAGCATTGGTGTATCAAATCGGAGCTTGCCACCCCAAATCGTTGCAGTCCAGGCAAACACCTTAATGCCAGTGGGGACAGAAACGAACATTGTTGTGAGCATGAAAAACAGCCGCATCCAACCTGGAGTACCACTGACGTATAAATGGTGTACCCAGACTATACCGCTAACCCCAGCAATCAGGAGTGATGAAATAGCGACAATCTTATAGCCAAACAGAGGTTTACGAGCAAAAACAGGGAATATCTCTGAAAAGACTCCAAAGACCGGCAGAATGATTACGTAAACAGCAGGGTGAGAGTAGAACCAGAAAAAGTGCTGAAATAGAACTGGGTCGCCTCCCTTGGCGGGGTCAAAAAAGCTAGTTCCAACTGTTAAGTCGAGTAAAAGCATGACTGCACCTGCTGTTAAGACAGGTAGTCCAAACAGTTGGAGAATCTGGGCACTAAATACGTTCCAAACAAAGATGGGCATACGGAAGAATGTCATCCCTGGTGCGCGCATCTTGACAATCGTGGTGACAAAGTTAATCCCCCCCATAATTGAGGAAACACCTGATATTGCCACTGCTAGAAGCCAGATTACTTGACCATTGATTAAGTTTCCTGTAGGGTTTTGCAAGCTGACGGGAGGGTATGACCACCAACCGGCTTGCGCTGGCCCACCGGGTACAAAGAAACTGGCCATCAGTAGGATAGCAGCGATCGGTATCATCCAGAAGGCAACAGCATTGAGTCTAGGAAACGCCATATCTCGCGCCCCAATCATCAGAGGTACAAGATAGTTAGCAAAACCTGTAAGTATGGGGAATGTCCATCCAAATAGCATCACAGTGCCGTGCATGGTGAACATTGCATTATAAACACTACGGTCAACTAAGTCTGATTCGGGGGTAATCAATTCCCCACGAATGATCATTGCAAATATGCCACCAACTAAAAAGAGAATGAAAGCGGTAACAATATACTGAATACCGATAACTTTGTGGTCTGTGCTAAAACTAAAGTATTGCTTCCAGTCTGTTCTAGGTTCCTGTTGAGGTGCGTCACCTGTAATGTCTTCAATGGAAACATTTGTCATTGTCTTTTATCCTTTATTCTTTATCATTTGTCCAATACAGGACTTACGCAAAATTATGAGAAAACGAACCGCAAAGAACGCAAAGAACGCGAAGTAAAGAGGGTTTCAGAGAGTTCTTGCGTAAGTCCTACAATACAAACAATTGACCAATAACTAATTGCTGTAATTAACTACAGGGGCTTGTGCAGGTGCTACCGTAACCCAGCCTTTGATTAATTCTTTTGATTCTTGGGCATATTCGGAAGCTGCTTGATTATTTGCAGTACATGGTTTACGATTTGCTGCTTCTACAAGCCACTTCTTGTAATCTTCAGGGGACTCAACAACAACATTTGCCCGCATGGTTGCAAAGTAAGTACCGCTAAATTCGGAATCGGTCAATTCATATTTGCCAATACGGATGGGGGTGAATTCAAAGTCAATGTTGCGGTTGGGAATAATGTCTTGCTTGACTCGGAAAGCCGGAATATAAAAGCCATGAAGAACATCCTCAGATTGCATTGCTAGACGGATGCGGTGATTAACGGGTAAATGTAGTTCGGTGCTAGTGATTCCTGTTTTTGGATAGCGGAAAACCCAAGCCCACTGTTTGGCATTAACTTCAATGTCTTCAAATGGGATTACATTTGATGTAGCATCAGTTGATACAATTGAGGAAGTCGGGGAGGCGGAAACTATCCCTGCATTTCCATTAATTGGTGCAGCAGATGCCGATTTAATCAAGACTGGAATATGCAGATGCATAGCTTCCATTGGGCCTTGAATCCCCATTTGCTCATAGATTTGGTAGCTGTAAGTGGCAATCCAAAACACTAGCAATACAGGAATTACAGTCCAGACAATTTCTAGTGTGATATTTCCTTCAATTGGAGGGCCATCGCTGGTATCATACTTCTCTGCTCGATGGAAAATCGCTGAGTAGATGAGTGTTCCTGTGACTCCAAGGAAGATAAATGCTCCCAGCGTGATTAAGAAACTAAACAACTTATCGACGAGCTGCGATTCTGCTGCGGCTTGAGGAGGCATCCAGGAATACGTCCACTGCCCTATCAAAAGACTAACAGCAGTTAAGGCGATCGCGATCGCACTCAAGATCAAAATATTTCGGATTTTCATAGATTACCTCAGCAGTAAGTTGGGATCTTTACCCAAGCGCAACAATATATCAGCAGTATTGTGAACTCCAAACTCAGCAGCTAAGTGCGCCCCTAGCGTACCGTGGATGAACATGATGAACATGATGAACAGTCCAGAAACTAAATAAGTCCACTGCACCTGTTGACTGTTATCCTGACGCCAAATATAGCGCTGAAATCCTCTCCAGATAGCCATCCCAAGAATCAGCGCTAGTAGAAAAACACCACCCACTCCATGCCAAAGCATTGTTTCCATAGCTTCTAATCCCCAGGCACTCTTTACTCCAGTGAGTGGTTCTGCCAACATGATTTCGTAAAAACCTGCTGCTACCGTAAAAATTGTGATCAGTGCCGAACCTAGCATATTGTACCAGCCCGCATCAAAGAAGCTAGAACGAGTGGCTGGAACTGCTAAAAACTTGAAGATTGGTTGTTGTATAGGGAAGAATGCACCAATCAAATCAAAGGTAATGCCAAGGATGAACAAACCTATAGTGAGATGGACTAAATTTGGGTGAATGGGTATAGTGTAGGGCAACCCATTTGCTCCCATCTGAGTCTTTAATTGCTCAATAACTTCAGGGTTCATTGCAGTAAGCCCTCCTTTATAGCTTCAACAACTGGTACAGTGTGCAACCCATATACCCAAACCAATTCATCTCCGAAATACACTTGTACGCCTACCAAAGCAGTCAAAAGTAGACTTGCTGCTAGGTAATAAACTGATATCTTTTCTGGAGTGCGGCAATGAATCACGTAACGCCAAGCTGTAATAGCTGCCAGAATTCCTGCAAGTGACCAGCCAAGGAGCGTATGTAAATTAAGTACTGGTTGAACTGCGTTATAAGGTTGTGCTAAACCTGCTTCAAATTGACCAAAAATAACGGCGATGAAGATGGAGATTGTAGCGAAAAACATATTCCACCAACTCACCTCGAAAAGACGGTAGTTGCTAGTAAAGTATCCAATTACATCACACACGAAGGCAAACAATACCATCGCAATCACAAAATGGACAATGATGGGATGTATCGTATCAGGATACGGTAAATTATGGTTATTCAGAAGATTCTCAAGCATGGTATTCTACTGATATGTTAGTTGGTGTTTAGTGCTTAATAATCAATACTTCACAATCTTTTGATTTCTACAACACCTTAGATTGCATTTAAAATCCTTCTAAATAACAACAATTCTGATGAGGATAATTCTTTCACAGAGGAGCTTAATTCTGATAGCTAAAAGCTCACTGGAATGAATATAGAATAGCAAGTTATCGAAAAAGGTTTTACTCGTTGGTAAATGCTGACGAACGAGTTACTACTTTCCATCCGTGAAGTCAAACAATGATCGATAAATCGGGAGCGGCATTACCCTTACGTATTTTGGAATCATCCTTGGCTGATTGTCTTTGACCGCAATCACGTAATTATTTCCACAGTCTATGGATTAACTGGCAAGTTTTTTTGGCAGTGCAAAGAATCAAAGCTAAATACAGCATTTTTTAGCTCCAAAGCCGCAATTAAATTTTGCACTACTACGATTTCCCTCTCTTCCTTGTTTTGGATCTCTTCCATATTGACTACTAGTCCTCTTTTACTCGCAAACACTGTTACGATACTGACAAAATTCTGACATGATTTTTCGTAGTCTTGGACTGTTTCCTTAATGCTTTTACCGTCGATACGACACCACTCAGATTCTTCTATTTCAACGTAGTTTTGCGCCCAGTGATTAAATTTTGTCACCAGTTTATCAAAATCGACTCCCATCGCTATGCGCCTGATAGTTGAGTATGAGGGAACACCGTGTTTTTGTATTTCAAACGTTTTGATTAACGCTCGACGATGCCGTTTGACAAAATCTCCCCATGCACGATACCCAACATATCCACTCATAGTGCCCATTATTACAAACAGCAACACCAACCACAGTGGATGTCTTCGACCATCACTTGTTCTGAAGTCTTCTACTTGCCGCAGATGTTCAATCAGACAAGCACCCATGATTCTTATCCCCTCAACACTTGCAATTTTACCTGTTTTAGGGAATAAAACAGCCCTGCCTGCTCCCTGTTCCTTGTCCTCTTCAATGACTAAATAGGCTTTGGATATTATTATGTCCTAAGCTCATAAAGAGAATTGCTAGTTTTGGAGTGTACTTTATTTTTTTGAAGAATTTTGTACTTTTTATTCTCCATATATAAAGAATATCATACATTTGTTAAAATTACTTGCGTTAACCAACTAATTTTCAAACAGTATTTGTCGTTACAATTAATCATGAACTACAGGATTGTCAGCCAATAATTGCATTTTTTCTTTTGTTTCAGTGTGAGGAGTTTTGACCTGTTCAAAAAAGTTAGATACCCAAGGTAAAGCCACAAGAATTCCCGCTAATACTACTAGAAATACTGCAATTCCAAAAATTTGGTCACGGGGAATTTCAAGAACACCGCGTAAAATTACTTCTCTTAAAGCAGAAACCATAGTAATCTCTACTGCTGCTGCCACGGATGTCCGTTGTTGTTGTATATGATCAATTAACAGGCGGAATAACTCTACTAAAATCAAAATGAACAGGATATCAGATGTTACTTGCCGTAAATCTAATGGACTCAAAAAGGAGAAGAACATATCTCCCAGTCGGATGAGCATCACACAGAATAAACCAAGGCAGAGAGAAATGATAATAAAGTCTTGAAAAAACTCCAGGTTACGTACACTTGTATTTCTTTGTAGCCAGTCATTTAAGTTTAAAGTTAGCCCTTTGAGCATCGTATTTCCTAACAGTCTAGATTCATTTATTTCTATAACTGAAATAGTGCTGAGTATCTAGCATCGATTACTCAGCACTCGGACTGCATTCAACCCCCATTATTTAGTTATGGGGTTCAACTCAACCGTATTAAAGGATTTTTAACCGTTGAGTTTATGTGCGGTTTCGGCAGTTTTCATTTTAGATGCTGCGGTTGTTAAGCTATTTGTAGCCTTGATGATCTCTTGTAAGGTTTCGTTGATCAGATTTTCATCAGGTGGAGCTTCTAATAAGTAAGTTTCTATGAAAATCTCCACTCGATTCATAATTATTTTGGCTTGAGAGCGTAGTCTGTTGAGGTCTTTGGTAGACAAATTATTCATTGTTTGAAGCTCCTTTGGTTTCGCGGGTTAATTCTACATTTTTGGTCAGCAATTCTCAGTCAAAGAGCGATTATTACAGTTCAGCCCTTTTTTGACAGATAAAACTTGCTGGAATACCCATTAAATTGTTCGCCTGTTGACTGCTTAAATGCCTTCAGATTCCCCAAATTCTTACAAAGGTTTCAAGCAGTAGATATTGCTATATCTGACAAGTTAGCGAGTCTATTTTAGGACTTACGCACTGAAAACTAAGGTTTGAGATTGCAAAGCGATCGCAGCACTCGCAATGAGATAATTTTGTCATGGTGCCTAAGTTCTTATCTATTGCTTAGACTTACGCACCGAAATCATCTTTTGAGACTGAAGTGTAGGGTTTTGAGTCTTGAAGTGTCAAAAGCTTTGGTGCAGATATCAGAAGTTCTCTTCTGGTCGCCGCAGCGTATAGTTTACTTGAGACGAGTAGTCTGTCAAATTCATTTTGATGGTTAAAGAGACACGATAAATCGCCGTCTATACTCTTAATTTATCCATCAATTATTTATTGACAGACTACTAGAGGTACGCTGAATGCTTAGAGTTCTCTGCGTCTTCTGGCTGTTGACTCCTTTTATAACAACTTGAAGCCGAAGTTATTCAGAGTCTCACGCAAATCCTTACACCCTTTTAAATAGTCTAAAGTGGCTATTCGCTCAGCTGAATGTTGCGACCAATCACCAGCGACATTCATCTTTTGTTCAGTGTAGAACTCTTTCATGATATCATTATAGTGAGCGATCGCTTCATCTTGCTCTGCCAATTTATAAGTTTCCCGGTGGAATACAGCTGACTGAGGTAGGCGCGGCTTAACAACAGGTTGTGCTTCAGGATTGGGATAGCCTACACAAAACCCAAATATAGGGAAGACAAAAGGTGGCAAATTCAGCAATGTGGCTACCTCTTGGGTGCTTTTGCGAAGTGCGCCGATATATACTGTTCCCAAACCAATAGATTCAGCCGCTACAGTCGCATTTTGCGCTGCGACTGAAGCATCGACTATGGCTTTAACCAACAGTTCTACGTAATCCAGAGCTACGGGAGTTAGTCCGCGACTTAGGGCAACATGAGCTAGACGACCTAAATCTGCTAACCAAATGAAGAATACGGGAGCTTGGTTAATCCATACTTGGTTATTAGCCAGCCTGCATAATTCTGCTTTGCGTTCTTGATCTTCAACTGCTACTACACTCCAGGTTTGCATATTAGCTGAACTAGGAGCAGATTGAGCAGCAGCAACTAGCCATTCTAGGGTTCCTGGTGGTAAAGGATCGGATAGATAAGACCGGACTGAACGGTGGGCTATTAGCGTTTCTAGAGAGGCGTTCCAGTCAATTTCATGATTGAAGGGAACTTCACCGTAGCGCGATCGCAGTAGTTCTGTAGGATTAGTCATAGTCAGCTTTTGAACGTGAACACTTTTTTACGGTTAAGGAAAACAAGGAAGAACCAGAAAATCAGGAGGCTGATTAACTGACAAAAATAGAGAGAAAAGACTTGATTACTATGCAGCTAGCTGGGTTTCTCTAAAATCTGGAAGGCGATCGTTCCGAAAAAAAGCAACTCGTAAGGCTAGCCGATACTCAGATGCAGGACAAGTAAGCGGAGTTACCGTATGCCAAGAATTGTCAGAACGTGCGATCGCAACTGAGGAATCACTAAGGGGTAGAATATCTTGGAAGGCAGATTCCGGCTGGGAATCTTTGAGAATTCGCAAACAGCCTCCCCAGTCTACAGACCATTGTTGATTGAAAAATAGCAGATGAGTTAAAACTTTGCTCGGCTCGTCTGTATGAGGATGATGTAATTGTCCTGAGCTATACCGACGAAATCCAATATCCATTACACAGTCTTTTAGTTCCAACCCAGACATTTCAGCTAAAGCTTTGCGGTAAGAATCTGTCCACAATCCTTCTATCAACTGTCGCCAGACTTTACTAAGGTGTCTCAAGTCATAAGTAAGTCTGCCTTGTGCCATCCGCTCTCGCCAGCGATTATCGCTAGATTTGAGCATCAAGGAAATATCCTCGCTAGTTGCAAGCATTTTTCCCCAAGAGTATCCATATCCCTCTCCCTCCGACAGGCGAAACTCTTCGTGGGGAAAACTCGCAGTTAGTTCTAAGCTTGCTTCTGGTGAAAGCAGGTTTTTGATCAAAGCCCAATTGTATGGGACTTTTTGCATTGCTGTGGCACGAATGGAATCAAAATTAAGCATGGTAGAAAAAAATGCTTTACTAAAATTAACCAATCCTGACTACCCTGGATATCAAGTGGTATTAGAGCATTAACAACCGATTTCTGCATCAAAAAGCTTGGTTCAAGCCGCAGAAGTTTTAACACCGAAACAGTTAGACTGACAATTCATCGGTATCTGGAAAACCTCTCTCTAAATCTCTCTCCTTTTAGGAGAGAGACTTTGAATTTTCCCCCTTCCCTCGTAGGGAAGGGGGTTAGGGGGTTAGGTTTTTCGTGGCTTTTCCACATAAAGTGAAAAGTCAGAACACTTAGAAAGGCGTTCCAATCAATTTCGTAATTGAAAGGAATTTCACGCGATCGCAATAATTTTGTAGGATTTGTCATAGTCAACTTTTGAACTTGAACGCTTTTTTACAATTTCAGAGGGATTACCAACCCCATTGCAAATTTGTTTAGGTGCAAGACAACTCGCTTTACCGATAGCGGTTCTTCACCACTACTCAAAATAAGTCCAGATCGATCTCCCCAGAATCAAACTGCTTCCCCTGTTGTTTGAGTGATTGTCCTTGGAGACTACGCAACAGGGAGCGCAAAACATCAGTCTTAGTGCGTTGGAACTGTTTACAGTACTGCTCTAGAAGTTGCCGTTCTTCGGGAGACAATTGAAAAGTGATCCATCCTTGCTCTTTTCTCGGCATAGCTACTACCAATATAATTGGTATATTCTAGCAGTTGGTACAATAATTGCGATGCCTGCGGCGGGCTGCGCCTACGCTAACCAGAGACGGAATTGTGATGCTTTCTTAACCTTCCGTACTCCCCATTAAGTTCACCTTTGGGGAACAAAACTCAGGAGTTCTTCAACTGTGAGACTCCGTTTAACTTTTACTGACTCATGCTTTACAGCATCCAGCACTGATTGAATTTCTGGCTGACTGAGTATGATTCCATGTTCTTGCAGCACACTGATGATCAGATGCCGACCGGAATGTTTGCCTACTACCAAGCGACGTTCCCAGCCAACATCTTCCGGCGCAAACGGTTCGTAAGTACCGGGATTTTGCAACACACCGTGAGCATGAATCCCTGACTCGTGTGCAAAAGTATTTTCACCCACGATCGCTTTCCAGGGAGGAACTGGCCAATTAGCAGCTTTCGCAACTAACCGTGAGAGTTCCAGCAGGCGTTTTGTATTAATACCCGTTGGGATGTTGTAAAGGTGTTTCAGTGCCATCACCATTTCTTCCAACGCCGCATTACCTGCGCGTTCGCCAATCCCATTTACCGTGGTGTTGACCGATCGCGCCCCTGCTTCAATACCAGCTAGCGAGTTCGCCATTGCCAGTCCAAAATCATTATGTGTGTGCATTTCTATGGGAATGAATAGATGATGCACAAGGGAGCGAACTTTGCTGTAAGTGTTCAAAGGGTCGAGAATTCCTACAGTGTCACAAAAGCGAAACCGGAAAGCTCCCAACTCTTGAGCATAATACGCCACATCCAATAAAAAAGATGGATCGGCTCTGGAAGAATCTTCTCCGCCAACAGATACAGCTAAACCGCGATCGCAAGCAAAATTAATCGCATCCCGCAGCAGATCCAGCATTACCTGCTGTTTACCCCCAAACTTGGCGGCAATCTGAATTTCCGAGACGGGAACCGAAATATGCACCCGTTCCAAACCACAATCTATAGATGCCTGAATATCGGACAATTTAGCACGGTTCCAACCAAGTAATTGGGCATTTAATCCCAGATTAGCGATCGCTCGGATCGACTCTGCTTCTTCTTGCCCCATTGCCGGAACGCCAATTTCCAATTCTGGAACACCAATGGCATCAAGAAAAGTAGCGATCGCAATTTTTTCTTCAACATTAAAAGCTACACCCGCCGCTTGTTCGCCATCTCGCAAGGTTGTATCGTTAATCTGAACGGGATGTTTATTGATAGTGAAGTGGTGATTCATTTTGCAGCTAACTTGTTGGGTGATTTTGATTTGCTTGAGGAATTCGTAATTGAAAGACAGATCATCTAACTTGAGTTCTGGAAAGTAAAAGACATATTCCTTAGCCGTAGGGTAATAATTACGAATTACGCATTATGAAATATTTGCTACAACTTCCCCAATCTTGGTAATGTCATAGCCGCCAAGGATCTCTAATTGCGATCGCACTAGCTGATGTCCCAAGATACTGAGGAACTGTTTTACTGGTTCTTCTTCCAAGTATTCTTTAATAATCACCAAGTCGTATCGCGCACTATGAAGGGGGATAAATCCCAACCCAAAGGCAGCAGCTATAGATGCTGTACTGATCCCAGCATCAGCCATTCCTGACACTACAGATAAGGCAACATCTTGATGGCTGTGGACGATATGGGTAAATCCTTTCACAGTCGGAAATGGCACTCCTTCTTCTTGGAGTTTCCGTTCTAAAAGCATCTGACCGCCAGAACCCGCTTCATGGGTGACAATGGTTGCTCCAAATTCTACTAAGTCGGAAACTGTTTTAATTCCCCTTGGGTTTCCTGGTGGGACTAACAAACCTTCTTCCCAAACTCCAAGGGTAATCAAAACGGCACTCTTACCTCTTAAGGCTTCCCGCACAAAGGGAATGTTATGTTCCCCAGTTTTGGGATCGTATAAGTGCATTCCGGCAATATGAACTTCACCTTTGCACAGACTATGCAATGCCGCCTTGCTGTGGGCGAAACGATAATGAATTCGCAGTTGCGGATGCCAACGTTCAGTTGCTCTTGCCAAGAGGGAAAGCACAGGTGTACAACCAGCAATCACAACTGTATTGTGTAGTTTGTCTATATCATCCAGAATCCGAACCAGGACTTTATTTGTAACGTTTTGGTTTTGTGCTTCACCCTCCGATTGACGCTCATTACTAGCTACTTCTGACGCTAATGGCAATTTGCTGATGCTGGGTAACTCTTCCACCCTTACGGATTCCTTAGCATCAGGGTAGATCACTGCAAGCGTCTCACCATCAGCTGGAATCATTTCGATCCGAAAAGCATCATTCCCAACGAGGGGATAAGCTATCCATTGATCCCCAACCCGCGCTAGACTAACTCGCGATCGCTGTTGCTTAGGGACTGATCCCGCAAGAATTGCCTCAACTTCTGGTAAATCTTCCTCAAACCAGAATAAGTCCTCGACTTGGCAGCCAAGAGCCTTGGCTAAACGCAGTGACATAGCAACAGAAGGAGCATATTGTCCCAATTCCACACCACCAATACTCTGACGAGTTACGCCAGCTATATTAGCTAATTCTTGCTGACTCATACCCAAGCGAGTTCTAATTGACTTCAGGTTATTGCAAAGATTCACATCCAGTTTCATGAGGCTGTATATCTCCGTTAGAAAAAGCCACAGCAGATAAACTTAAATTTGTTGGGTCAATAGCAAAGTTTTCTAGTGTTTGCCGTTTTGTTGTCAGACATATTGATGTTTTGACAATTTTGCTTATTTTCTGCAAGCATAGCATACATATCGCTAAAATACTTGCATTTTTGGATACTATTTTAGTGATTTAGCGTAGCTTGCCAAACTAGGCATCGCCAACGGTGGCAAGCTACGTCACCAAAAAAAACTTAGTCCGAGTGGGGTAAATCCTGATCTAGATGCCAATTGCCTTTTTTAGTTGGTACTGCCACCCACTGGAGTTCCAACCATAAGATCGGGTTCTTTTCCTTCAACCTTGAGGCGGGATCGCGAATAATGCGTGTGGCATTTATGCAAACAGCCTGACATATCCCCAAATCTTGAGCAACGCCTCTGAAAACATCTTTGTTGTCATTAATTGAGGCAAAGAGCATATTAGGATAATAAACTACAAAATGTTGTATAAGTTTTGGAGGGCAGCCCCAGTAAGAGTTTACGAGTTCGACGTGGCAGTACTGGAGCAACTCACCTACTTTGGCGCAGCGTTCCTTGACTACGGTGATAAATTTTTGGACTAAAACCTCTTCGGTCAACATAATGAGTTCTCCTCCTTCAATGAGGTAGACGAATTTTGGCGTGGTTCAGAACGCCGATTTCTCAAATGGTGTTAAGAAGTTTACGCAGTTTTTTCTGCTTTTTCGAGTCAGAGATTGCCAATTGCTCCAGACACTTTGTATGAGGGATAACCCCTACTGCATCGTCCTATTCAAGAGGCATCTCCGAAAATGAATCTGCAACCTTTGTGGAGTTTGGGTTGATACCTAATGTTTGGAGATGTCTAAACAACCCAAACTGTACCAGCAGTTCCTCTAGCTGATCGTTAGACATAGATTTCGGAGTGACAAAATCTGTATTCTGGTCAATTGCCATTGCTAGGTTGCGATAGTGCTGCGCCTGTTCAGACTCAGGAGCATACTCAATCACCGTCTTGCGGTGGAACTCTGCTTGCTGCACCATATTGTCTCTGGGTATAGAGTAGATCATTTGAGTCCCCAGTTTCTCTGCCAGAGCTTTGATCAAATCATCTTCCTCATCGACTTTGCGAGAGTTGCAAATCAATCCTCCCAGACGTATATCGCCTATGGGTGCATACTTTTGAATACTTCGGCAGATGTTGTTGACGGTATACATTGCCATAATTTCCCCAGAAGTAATGATGTAAACTTCTTGAGCTTTGCGTTCACGAATGGGCATGACAAATCCACCGCATACCACGTCACCTAGACCGTCATAAAATGTATAATCAAGTCTAACTGCATCATCATAAGCACCAAGTTGTTCCAGCAACCCAATTGATGTCAGAATGCCTCTACCTGCACATCCCACACCAGGTTCCGGCCCACCCGATTCCACACACAGCGTCTTACCCCATCCCACCTGGCGGAAGTCTTCTAGATTCAAATCATCATCTTCTTCTTTACGCAACGTGTCGAGTACAATCTTCTGGTGGAATCCTCCCAAGAGGAGCCGGGTGGAGTCTGCTTTTGAGTCACACCCTACAACCATCACCTTACGACCTAAATCAGTCAGTCCAGCCACTACGTTTTGAGTCGTTGTGGACTTGCCAACTCCCCCTCTTCCATAAATAGCAATCTTCCGCATAAAAACCTCAGTAATGGCGCAGACTTGTTGATTCGCCTCCAAGATTATGGTGTAATCAAGCAGAGTATTGAATCAAATTGGAGTTGTAATTATTGAAAGTATTTACTACCCAGTTTGTGACTGCATTGATGCTATAGCGGTTCCCATTCAGATGCGGTACAACATTACATCACGAGGTGTAGGGGCACGGCAGTGCCGTGCCCCTACGGGTGTACCTCACGTAAACGATAACCGCTATATTAGATAGTGGACATCACCATCTATCCAGCACTATAAATATTGCAGTTATTTGCTAGAAATTAAACAGCTTCTTACAGATATGGCAGTAAATATTAACGTGAATTCGATGAACCTCTCCCGGACAGCCTCCCTCTCCGAAACGGAAAGGGAGGAGCAACGAAAAATTAAGCTTTTTGCTCCCCTCTCCGCGTCGGAGAGGGGCTGGGGGAGAGGTCAAATAAGACTTGTCGAACTCACGTTAAAAATTATTGGGATGCGAGATACAACAAAGGGGCTAAAAATTAGTTCCAATCCTGTCACTAATAATTCAAAAAACTTCCACAGATACGGCAGGTGCATGAGAAATTTTTACTTCATCACAACAAGACAAGCATTATTTTCGCTGCAAAGAAGATACATAAAAAAATCAGTCCAGCCTATGCTATGGCAACAGCTTCGCCAAACGAAAAACCGATTTTTGGGCGGTTTTGCTCCACTTCGATTAACGTTATGCCGTCACCAATAACTGATGAGGCTGGTCTGATACTCACTTCAAAGGAATCTAAGGAGTTTTTATTCTGGTATTAGATTCCCTATAAATCAAGAATATCATACAACTGGCCAATTTACTTGCGCTGAAGAATTAATTTACAAACAGTATTCGTGGTTACAATTAGTCATCATCTAGAGAGCCTCAAAGCCGATAATTGCGTTATTCTGTTGTTGAAAGTTGAGAAAATATCGTCGATTTCTCTTCGGAGAGATATCTATAGTGAGGACATAAAGTAAATCATTTATCTCTTCCTTTCCAGTTAGAATAGTCTGTCTATTCTCTTGACTAAAAGTGTTTTATATAGAATGATTGGGATTAATTGAAATCTATACAGAACTGTCTATTTTAAACTAGTTTTCTTGCCATTTCGGAATATTAATTCGCCTTATTGTTATCAACTTTACTATTATTAGTTAAAAAGGTTGATAGGATTTTGAAATCAAGTCACTCAAAGAAGTTTCTGACAAAAATAAAGATTAGAAGAGTCTGTCTTCTTCTCAATTGCACAAGGAGCAATCAGCCATGCCAATGAAGTTGTTTAAGTGCGACGAAACGATTCCCGAACGGGAGAAGCACATATATATTAAAGAGAAAGGAGAAGATACAACCCAGTTTCTCCCTAGCGCTCACGTCGAAACCATTCCCGGCTCATTATCGGAACGCGGATGCAGCTATTGTGGTGCAAAGTTAGTAATTGGTGGTGTTCTCAAAGACACTATCCAGTTGATACATGGGCCTGTGGGCTGTGCCTATGATACATGGCACACCAAACGCTATCCCAGCGACAATGGCAACTTCCAACTCAAATATGTCTGGTCATCAGACATGAAGGAACAGCACGTTGTCTTCGGTGGTGAAAAGCTGCTTAAAAAAGCGATGCTGGAAGCCTTTGCCGAATTTCCTGACATCAAGCGGATGATGGTATACACCACCTGCTCTACTGCTTTAATTGGCGATGATATCAAACCTGTAGTCAAAGAAGTCGAAAAAGAACTTGGTGATGTCGATATCTTCACCGTTGAGTGTCCCGGTTTTGCTGGGGTGAGTCAATCCAAAGGACACCACGTGTTCAACATGGGGTGGATGACTGACAAAGTAGGAACCTATGAGC
>NZ_NOLK01000103.1:0-27895 GCF_002245985.1 Nostoc sp. 'Peltigera membranacea cyanobiont' 232 | reverse complement strand
CCTGCTCCCCTGCTCAAGAGTACAAGGTTTTGAGAGATGTGGTGAGAAATCCGGGACTTGCGTGGTGAGGCAGGCAGCACGGTCTTTCTCCAAAGGGAGAGGCTAGCGCCTTCGCAGAGCGTCTCGTAGAGAAGGGCGTTTCCCCATGAGCGACTGCCGAAAGGGTTTCCCGACTTGAGCAAAGTGTCAGTAGCGCTGAGAAAAAATAAGAGATTTTACTAGTCACCTTGAAAGGGCTATTTTTTAGGATTGCTATATCTACACACTCGTCGAAGCTTTTTTACCCAAAGCTTCTGCTTTCATTTTTGCATTTACTTTGGAATATTTGCTTAGAACAGGAGCGATTTCATCTATTTTTTCGGAAGATGGTGTTGAAATAGATAGATTAGAGCTAATTTCTTCTAGCTGAGGCTTCTCCTCAACTTTTCCTTCCCATGAGTAGTTGCAGATTTTACTGTGAAGTAGTGTACCTACTGTCACATTAATTGCAAAGGCAAAGGAATCTACAAAGATTATATCTATAGCTTGATTAATCATGAGTTCCTCTTGAGCTTTATTGAGCTTCAAGTAATAGTTGATGTTGACTACACAAGGGATAATGTCTTTTCCAGAAAGGAAATATATTTTGTAGCCGTAGTACTTAGTAAGTTGATGTCAAATTTAGAACGTGTAAAAAGATAGTATCTGTAAGAGGAAAAGTAGAGCGATGGCTTGTATGGGTTTTTGACTCTAAACTCCTTAAACATTTCGGTTTTAATCTCGAACTGCTTTGCTTGCTTATCGGTTAACTTATGGGTGTACTTGGCAACGATCGGATTTATCTTGATAATGAAAGTGTGTGTTTTAAGCATTAAAGAGCATCACAAAAATTACAAATTCTAAAAAGGTTGATACAGCATGGTTTCTAATATTCGACAAGAAATGCCCGTACTTGCCCGTCACGAGGGAGATTGGGTAGGAACTTATACATTAATTGATACAGCAGGAAAAATCCTCGACAGTTATGAGTCTCACTTAACTTGTCAATTTCCAGAAAATGGCCCTCATCCCTACTACCAAATTAATCGCTATAAGTGGTCTGATGGGAAACGAGAAGAATATGAATTTCCCGGAAGCTATAAAGATAATAAACTCTGGTTTGACACCGATCGCATTCAAGGTAAAGCTTGGGAAGCCGATGATTCAATTGTGATTTTGTGGTTTACTTATAAAACAAACCCAGAAATGAGCTTATACGAAATGATCTACATTAGTCCTGACAATAACAATCGTGCCCGCACTTGGCATTGGTTTAAGAACAATAAAATCTTTCAATGCACCTTAATTCAAGAAGAACGGCTAAAATAGTAATTTCTGTTCTCAAACATAATCATTCATTATTCTCCAGTCCGCGCAGGCGGACTTTGTTTGTGTAGCCACGATTTCTAGTAGTTAGGCTTTCATCTCAAATAGCAACTTAGTAAGGTACACGTATGGCAAAAGTTGACAAAATAAACTTTTCTACTCCTAGTGGTTTCCCAGAATTTCTGCCTAATGAAAAGCGTCTAGAATTATATTTACTAGATATCATCCGTAGAGTTTTTGAAAGCTACGGATTTACGCCCATCGAAACACCTGCTGTAGAACGTTTAGAAGTGCTGCAAGCTAAAGGAAACCAAGGCGATAATATCATTTATGGCATCGATCCGATTCTTCCACCAAATCGACAAGCCGAGAGAGATAAATCCGGCGAAACGGGTTCGGAAGCAAGAGCTTTAAAGTTCGATCAAACAGTTCCTTTGGCGGCTTATATTGCTCGTCACCTAAATGAGTTAACCTTTCCCTTTGCTCGCTACCAAACTGATATGGTTTTTCGGGGAGAACGGGCGAAAGATGGGCGTTTTCGTCAATTCCGCCAGTGCGATATTGATGTAGTTGCTCGTAAGGAACTCAGCTTACTTTATGATGCTCAGATGCCTGCAATTATCACTGAAATATTTGAAGCAATTAACATCGGTGATTTTCTCATTCGCATAAATAATCGCAAAGTTCTTACAGGTTTTTTTAAGTCAGTTGGAATTACCGAAGATAAAATTAAATCATGTATTAATATTGTTGATAATCTAGAAAAAATGGGTGAAGTTAAAGTAAAGCAAGAATTAGAAAAAGAGGGAGTTTCAGGAGAACAGACGCAAAAAATTATTGATTTTATTAAAATAGATGGTTCCGTTGATGAAGTATTAGATAAGCTTAAGCATCTCGCCCAAAGTCTACCAGAAACAGAGCAATTAAGCCTGGGAATTAGCGAATTAGAAATATTAGTTGCAGGCGTGCGTAATCTCGGAGTTGCCGAAAATCGCTTCTGTATTGATTTATCCATTGCTCGTGGACTTGATTACTATACTGGTACAGTTTACGAAACAACCTTATTAGGACATGAAGCTTTAGGTAGTATTTGTTCTGGCGGTAGATATGAAGAATTAGTTGGGGTATTTTTGGGTGAAAAAATGCCTGGTGTCGGCATTTCTATCGGCTTAACTCGCTTAATTAGTCGGTTGTTAAAAGCGGGTATTCTTAGTACCTTAGCTGCTACACCAGCCCAGGTGATGGTAGTAAATATACAAGAAGATTTAATGTCAACTTATTTAAAAGTTTCGCAAAATCTTCGTCAAGCTGGAATTAATGTTATCACTAACTTTGATAAGCGTCCCTTGGGTAAGCAATTTCAGCTAGCCGATAAGCAAGGAATTCAATTTTGCGTAATTATTGGTTCTGAAGAAGCAGCAGTGCAAAAGTCTTCGCTGAAAAATTTGAAAACAGGTGAGCAAGTAGAAGTGTTACTTGTAGATTTAGCTGAAGAAGTTAAAAGAAGGCTTGGCTAATATACTTCTAAAATCTCTTTTTCTCTCTGCGCCCTCCGCGTCTCTGCGGTTCAAAATCTTTTTATTTAACCACAGAGGCATAGAGAACACAGAGTCAAGAAGTTAATTTGATTAACTGACAAATCTTTTTTGTTGCAGCTTAACAAACTTGGTCAGTCAAGTAGGGGGTAAAATAGATTTTATATAGATATTTGGATTAGGTTGCACCTTAATCAAGCAAAAATATATGACAATACTCAACACTCGTAATTTATCCTTAGAAGAAGTTCATCGTCTGTTTGTTTGAGAACTAACGCCCTAAGTGCGATCGCAATAAACTTCACCAAAGCTACGATCGGCATGGATCTCAATCACTAGATCGACCACTGTTGCATCTTTTACCAACGGCTTGATAAATAATTCCGGGTGAAGCGATCGCCAAAAATAATTGACAAATTGCTCTATCTCTGAATTGCTCATCCCCGACTTCCCCGCAGCAATCATCTGCTGTTCCGCCTGTTTGCGCCACTCCAAAGAACAGCGATAATCGGTTGGATAGAGCAAAATTAAGCTGTCTAATCGCTCCCACAGTGGTAAATAATCATGGAGGCGACGATTCATATCACGGGCAAATGCTCTATCTTCATCTGTGAAAATTGGCGGCTGTGCAGTATCAAATATATCTTCGTTAATTGGTCGTACACCCACAAACCAACCTTCAAATAGTACAATATCTACACCTGTTATCATTTCTGGATTAGTGCGATCGCCAGCACCTTTGTATGCAGATTTATCAAAGCGGGGAACCATAACGGAATTTTGCGACTGGCGGATTTTATCTAGTACATCTAAGCCTAAATCTACATCGTGGGTTCCTGGTGGGCCGCGCCAAATCAAGCGGGGATCTTGCTGTGTTAAAACCAAGCGATCGCTGTAAGTTTTATATAAGTCATCCAAAGACAAACTCAGAGTCCGGTATCCCAACTGATTCAAAATCAAGCTGAGAACCTTAGACATTGTGGTTTTACCAGTGCCTTGTCCTCCTAATATTCCCTGAATCAGAGGGCGTTCCAACTGTTGGCGCTGCGATGCTAGTTTGATCCCCAAAGGCAGCCACAAGTCCCACAAAACTTGTAACATTTCCTTGGGTTCGATTTGGAGGGTAGTTTGGCAGAATTGACTGAAAGCTGGGAGGACAGATTTTAGTAACTGCGATCGCTTTTCTATTACTTCATCGACATTTTCTGGCGCAATCCCAAAAGCTTTAGCCCTTAACTTATCTGCCAGCGCTGCAACTCTAGCTTGTTGCTGCCAAGTTTCCCCCAGCGTATCCGTTACCAAAATTTCACCCAGCCACAAATTCATAAATTCCTCATCTCCCTACGATCCCAGCTTAAAGGCTTCAAGAAACAGGCTGTAAGTGAAACCAACTTTAAGGAGATTTAGTGAGTCTACAAAGAGCGATCGCTTGGCGAAAAAGCTCTGACTGTAAAATATCCTACTAATAACTTCCGTCAACACTACAAAAAAACCAGCTACCACAATATCTAATTCTGCCCGTTGACCGGCTGTAGTGGAAACTGCGTTTCCCAGAAAAAAACCGAACAAAAAACTAATTATCAGCAACGATAGCCGCCGCCAAGGATTTAAAAACCATTGACCCAAGCGTGTAACAATGGCATCAAACAAGTTATTGAGACGGGTATTTTGCATCACAATGACTTCTAAGTAAAAGTCAAGATATCTTGAAATATCTCTATATTAGGTAAGGAAGATATTAGTTTTAGTCTAAGCTTATTTGTTAATATTATATATGTATCCTGGATCTCCAGTGTTAATCCAAATTTGCACATCCGATCGTCTTTCAGAAAGTACAGTCCCTTCAAAGGGTACTTATTGTAACGCAAGATGAAATATATATCTTAGATTTATCTAAGGTTTACCAAAGAACGCCTTGTTGAAGCCGTTAGCGGTTTCAGTAAATTCTTATTTTTTATACAAATGAATTGGCTGGCGCGGTATCTAATTTTATTATTTTTATCCAAGCCTACGGTCAATACATAAAATAAAGGGTGTCTGTAACCCTTGTCTATCAAACATCAAGGGAATTATTTCCTCCAAATATTTTCCGATAAAAATGATATTTATAATACATTAGTATCCCTAATTTTAGGAAAGTCTATATTAGGATACTTTCTATGATTGGCTCTTGTGATAATAGGCTACTATTTGGTCAAGCCTAGACAAAATATTTATTTCTAATAACTATCAATATGAAATATTCAGTGTATCGTAACGTCGGTATTACAGCTTCTTGCTTGGGACTGCTTGTTGTGTTGGTAGGATGCTTTGGAGTGAGTGTATCCTTTGAGTCCACAAACCCAGATACATCTTCACAACTGCCAACAGAAACTCAAGGGTGGGAGACAACTTCCTCTACACCTGTTTCATCTGAAAAAGGTATTTCCGCTAATCTATCTACTCCAAGCAATCAAGTAGAACATAGTATTAGAGATAATACTTATCCTGTCTTGGCAGAGCGTGATAAATCAGCAAGCATTGCCAAGAGTGAAGGGACTTTACGGATGAGCAATCAAACAAATCAGCCTGTGCGATTGGCTCTACTGGCACGACAGTCAGTAGCAAAAGGCTCTAGTACTAAACAGACTCACTATGATATACCGGCACATTGGGATTTTGCTCCCCAAGAAGGTAGTGAGAAGGGACTGGTTTTATCCCTACCTCAGAATAATTTAAAACTGGAGAAGGGAGATATTTTAGTTGCTTTTGCACAAGATGGTTCCCGTCGTTACTGGGGCCCCTACGTTGTCGGTGAAACTCAATTACCTAAATGGAATTCCCAAAATAGGGAATGGCAACTAGTGCTGAGTCCATAGTTAGTAGCGCTAACAGCACCCTCGATCGTTCGGTCAAACTTTTATTTTGACATTGTAGGCAGTGTCTACCCTACAGTTGGTAGAGTACTGAGTAGAGGAAAATTATTAAATTAAAAACTCCGAAGAACAAAACATAGATAACCGACGACTATTGAGTAGTGATTGTTGACTATTGACTAATGAGCATGAATTTGAGTGTTAAGCACACTGTTGATCGGTGGTTCAACAAGATAGCAAAGAATCCAGCCCTGAGCGTAACTGTATCCATTTTGTGGTTAATGGTGATTGGCTGGATAGCTTTTGGGTGGAATTTGGGCAACACTGGCTTGATTGATGAGACAGAGCCGCTATTTGCCGAAGCTTCCCGCCAGATGTTCGTTACAGGTGATTGGATAACCCCATTTTTCAATGGTGACACTCGTTTCGATAAACCTGCTTTAATTTACTGGTGTCAAGCGATCGCATATCACATGATTGGGGTGAATGAGTGGGCGGTACGCCTTCCTTCTGCGATCGCAGCATTCGGCTTAATTTGTTTAGCTTTTTACACCGTACAGTGGTATTTAACTAAACAAGACGAACTAGAGCAAGTTTCACGTCCTACTCGTCGCTACTTAACATCTTTTACAGCAGCAGCGCTCATGGCACTCAATCCCGAAACTATTATTTGGGCGAGAACGGGTGTCTCTGATATGTTGCTTACCGGATGTATGGCATCAGCTTTGTTATGTTTCTTTTTAGGGTATGCAGGCAAAGATGGGGCTGGGGGCTGGGGACTAGGGACTGGGAAACAGGGAATTGCAGGAAGTGGGGAGGAATTTTCCCAATCCCGGAGCGAAGCGAACTCCCCATTCCCTAATAAGTGGTACTTAGCTTTTTATGTGCTAATTGCTGGAGCAATTTTGACTAAAGGCCCAGTGGGAATTGTCTTACCGGGGCTAATTGTTGGTGCCTTTTTGCTTTACGTGGGAAGGTTTCGAGAGGTATTGCGAGAAATGCGCCTCTTGGTGGGTATGCTGATAATTTTGGGTTTGTCAGTGCCCTGGTATGCTTTAGTAATTTGGCGCAATGGCTGGAATTACATTAACTCCTTTTTTGGTTATCACAACCTGGAACGCTTTACAGAAGTAGTTAATGGTCACTCAGCACCTTGGTATTTTTATTTTATAGTGGTGCTGTTGGGTTTTGCACCATGCTCAGTGTATATACCAGTAGCAGTAGTCAGGCTTAAGTTTTGGCAGCGATCGCATTGGCGATCTGTTGAACGTTTTCAGCAGTTTGGTTTATTCGCCTGGTTCTGGTTTGCTAGCATCTTTGGCTTTTTCTGCATTGCTGTTACCAAACTCCCTAGTTACGTATTGCCTTTAATGCCAGCAGCAGCCATCCTAGTGGCGCTATTGTGGAGCGACTTTTTCCAGGATACAGAGGATAGACAAACAATTCCTATTTCCTCCTTTCCCACTTTTCTCCGAGTGAGTGGTTGGTTGAATGTAGTGTTTTTATCAGTTCTGTCAACAGCACTGTTTAACATAACCCACATATTAGGTACCGATCCAGCTATAAGTAACTTCCATGAACTAATTCAAAAATCTGGTTTACCAGTAATAGCCGGCGTAATGTGGTTGGTTTCTGCCATTTTAGTTGCGGGTTTTTTACTGAGTCGTCAATGGAAGCACATTATCAGTATTAATTTAATCGGGTTTGTGGCGTTTGTAATTTTTGTTTTAACGCCTGCTTCGTTTTTTATCGATCGAGAACGTCAATTACCTTTAAGAGAATTATCTGCGGTTATCCTAGAAGCAAAACAACCAAATGAAGAATTGATCATGCTTGGTTTCAAAAAGCCTAGTGTGGTATTTTATAGCCACATTCATGTAAATTATTTAGGATTTCCCCAAGAAGCTATAGAGCATATTAAAAACCAGGCTGCCAAAGGGTTAAAACCTCCATCGGTGCTGCTATTGGCTGAACAGAAAAAGTTTTTACAAATGGACTTACAGCCAGATGATTACAAGAATTTATCGACAAAGGGTGCTTATAACTTAGTTCGAGTTCCTTTTAAAAAAAAGAAAAATGAAAAAATAGATATATCTTAAAATTGNTCATTTGTCATTTGTCATTTGTCATTTGTCATTTGTCATTTGTCATTTGTCATTTGTCATTTGTCATTTGTCATTTGTCATTTGTCATTTGTCATTTGTCATTTGTCATTTGTCATTTGTCATTTGTAAATAACCAATAACTAATGACTAATGACCAATTAACATTTACCATTGTAACCGTTGACAGCTAATGCTTGATTGATCTGGTTTAAGAGGTCTTCCATTGATATGGATCGCGGTAAGATTCGGGTAGCGATCGCACCAACAACAGTCTCTATAGATTCCAAACCATTCTTCTTCTGCTTGTCAATTTTGTTGTAAGCTACCCCAGCCGGAAAAGTGGTTTCTGAGCGATTAAATCGCTGATTTAGTACTACAATCGGTGGTAATTTGTCAGGTGAATCTCCTAATGTTTTCAAGGCTTTTAGCACATCTTTGTGGATAGCGGATTCTCCTAAACAAATTAGCAGTAAGTCAACGCTTTGGTGGCGAATTTGTTGTAACACTTCTGCCCAACAAGGACTCATCGCCGCTTTGAAGCCTGCTGTTTGTAGGTACTGAATTAAAGCTTGGAACCACTCAGACCCCCGTTCAGCAGTTTCACTACTAATTGAGCAATTTTTTTCTATCTGATAACCCTTAGTCTGCTTGCGTCTTACCTGTGGAAAATCACGCAACATTGTCAAATCCACTACCAAGATGTTAGGAGGGCAGCAAATACCAGAAGCAATTTGCAGTACTGACAATAAGGCATCTGTTTTCTCAATGCGACTGCTGTTGTCTTTGCTAAATGGTGTTAAGTAAGGAAATACAGATAACCCTGGTATTTTAGAAGCAATGAGAGTAGTTGCAACATCGCAAGTAACCAGTGGTATAGCCGCCAAACGTGGATGCTGAATTAGTTGTTGTAGATAAATTTGGGCGATGGTACTTTCGACATCTAGCAAAATGACATCAAACTGCCATACCCGTGCTAAAAGTTCTGCCTGATCTAGATCGTCTACTTCAATCACCCGATGTTCTCGAAGTGAGGAGTGGGGATTGACCGATTCCAACTGGGGATTCACCAATCGGAGAATTCGCAGTGGGGTTTTAGGTGGAATAATCGCGCTATTGTCTAACCCTTGCTGCGGAACTGCTTGTGCAGTACATAATTTTTCTAGAACTGGTGCTAAGACTTGATGCTCTACTGGCAAACTTAAGAAACCATCGGCTCGGTTAGCAAATGCTCGATCTTTTTCGGCTCCCGTCGCAGTCACAATTACAGATATATGACGGGTTGCGGTGTCGGATTTTAGTAAAGTTAGCACATCCCAACCTGATAGCAGGGGTAGTAACGGATTCAAAAATATTGCTATTGGTTGCAAGCGTCGAGCTTTTTCAACTGCTTCTGTCCCCGATCGCGCAATTACTACCCGATATCCTAAACCCTTGAGTTTTTCGGTCAAGTCTTCAATATATCGGGCTACTGCCTCGACTACCAAGACCAAGCGTTGCGAACTCGCGGGATGATGCTGTGTGTGTGTGGACTTACCGATCTGCTGACGAGCTGCTGCGGGGTTTTCCCGTGTCTGTTGGTGTCGCGTCTCCTCTTCTTCTCTGATTCCCATATCTGGCTCAGAAAAGCCTGTTTTTGGAGGAGTAGGCGGCAGAAGTAGGGTAAAGTGGCTACCTTTACCTTCACGAGATAAGAAACTGACATCTCCTCCGTGGAGGCGAGCCAAGGCCCGAGTTAATACCAGTCCCAAACCAGTGCCTTCAAATTGGCGGGTAAGGGGATTTTCCAGTTGTTGAAATTTTTGAAAGATTAGGTGTTGCTGGTGTTCAGGAATGCCAATACCTGTATCCCAAATTGTAAAGGCAATCCATCCTTCCCAACGACTCACCCGCAGCCCGATTTCGCCGGATATTTCGGTGAATTTAAAGGCATTGGAAAGTAAGTGGACTAGCATCTGCCGTAAGCGCAACTCATCTGCCACCATCTGATCTAAGCCTAGTTCAATAGAAAGGCAGAATTGGGGAGCAGATGAGCGGGCATTTTCTTGAGTTTGGGATGTCGTTTTGGTAGTTTGAGTGTGGATGGCTTTGGCTTCTGATAAGGCGCGATCGCACACAGCCTGAATTTTCACCGGAGTTAGCGTCAAATCCATTTGTCCCGTTTCCATCCGGGTCAAATCTAAAATGTCGTTAACCACACTCATCAGGTGACGGCCACTTTGATGAATCAGCCCCGCATAACGGGCTTGACGCTCGTTGAGTTCTCCCAACTGTTGATCTACAAGCAAGCGCGATAATCCTAAAACGGCGGTTAGGGGAGTTTTGAGTTCATGACTAATACAAGCTAAAAACTCGTCCTTTAGGCGATTTAGTTGAATTAAATCGGCATTTTTTGCAGATAATTCTTTGCAAAGCTGCTGCTGTTCAGTCACATCAGTAGCTAAAACTAACCACAAATCATTGCTGAGTAAAACCTCTGACTCAGAAATCATCACTTGAAACTCAGGACTATCTAAGGGAATTTTGGCAAATTGCCAGATTCGCTCCTGACCATTTTGCACTTGGACAACGCAGGTACAAGTACCCACTTGACTATCCAAATAGCAGCGACTGTATACAGAATCTGGTGATGCTTCTTGTTGAGTCAGTTCTTGTTCAGCACAACGCTCATTCTCCCTAGAATTGGGATGAACTTTGATTGCCCGTTGGCTGACATATTCTGATTTTTCGGAGGACTTAGGAACAAGTATTGCCTCCACCTGTTGCCTAACTCCTTCTGGATCTTTCAAGGCTCCTAATTGCTGCCACCAAGCGGGATTTCTGGCTAACACCTCGCCAGTACCAGTTTGCAACATCAAAGGCCAAGGTAGTCTTTCTAGCAATAGTATCAGTGGCTGGTGTCCTAATGACTTGGGTTTATTTGACTCCTGGCGCGACCTCTGGATGCCTGAACTTTGTAACCCAGCCATGCGTTCCTTAGCCAGCGATCGCAATAGGCGCGAACTATCCAGCAACCCTAAATATCGACCATCAGAGTCAATCAGCGCCCAATCTAAGTTCTGGTATTTTTCGCCTTGTGGATAACACAAGCGCAAGCTTAATTGCTCTACACGTTCAGAAGCTGATATTGTCTGTATTGGCTCAATTAGACCTTGACCCCAGATAGAGACAGATTGCTGTAAATTTAGATTTTTATTGTCACTATGTGCTAATAATTTTTGGATTAAACGGGCAGAATACAGCAATCCTATAGGGCATTGCTGCTGATTCAGTACTACCAAGCGATCGCACTGCTCTTGCTCAAAAATCTCCAGCACTACTGCCAAAGAAGATGTTTGGAGGCAGCTAGGTACGGTTGCCTGAAAGTCATAAAGCGGGTAATCTAGCATTAACATAGGGCTTTGGGGGTCATTCTTCCTGTGGAAAGCTCCGGCATCTCCATCTGCCAACTGTTGATGGTCTTTTCGCCTGAAGCCATATCCTCTAAGAAGACTCATATAAGCAACTCTGGTTATTTCAACGCCATTGAATAAAACAACGGGATTTCCCCTCACGGACACTTGCTTGCGGACGAATGCATTTCTCCAAGAGGCGACGTTTCTGATTTATCGCAACTAGCCTCCCAGTTTCTTACTGGTATTTAAACTCCTCATCAATAGCGACGGCTACAACAATTATGGCCCCAAAGATTCGCTTTAGAACCTTGAGGAATTATAATGATTTAGAATCCGACAATCCTTTAAGTTCGTTTAAGTATCTTATCAAGGAGCAAAATCAAAAAATCTATCTACTTGTATAGATAAATATGTAAATAATAAATTAGCTACTGTGTCTCGTTATGGCGACATATAGACTATTATTTGATTTTTGAAATCTTCCGTAGGGGAGGCAGTCGCGTGGGCGGGTTTACCGACTTGAGCGTTAGCGTAGCGGTAGCGACGCAGGAGGGTCACTGGCGTTGCGTTAGCAGGGAGAGTACAGCACCATCCCAAGCTGATGGTGCGTTACAACGTTCCGTCTAACACACCCTACAAATACTTGTATTTTTTCAAAAATCAAATATGATTCCTATAGTTAATTCATCATCAAAGACCTACTAAGTGCTACCACTCAGCTGCGGTACTAGGTTGTTGAGTAGCTAGCATAAGCAGGCATAAATAACTATCCAGTTGAAAAATTTTGTGCATAAGCAATATACCTCCTGCCTCCTGCCCTCTTGGACTATCTGCTAACACAGAGCTTTATTTGGGCGTAGAATCACCAGTTTACTGCACATGAAGTTATTCCCCTAGAAGCGTTAGCCAAACTTCTTAGCCCACGTTTCTTTGTCAGGGCATCGAGGAGATAGATTATTAAAGAGTAAATGTTATTACCGATATTGATTCTGCAACCTGATGTTAACAAATGTTTAGAAAATCTAGTTGGCTTGGCCAATCAAAGGATTTTTAGTGTGTGGGCATGGAAATTTATTGACGCAATTATTGCCCAATTTTGCTACTTACCTGTTGCTGCAACTACCACTGGGGAAATCAAATATTTACCAAATTGGCCGCAAAAAAATCTAAGTAGCGCCTACACTGGCCAATACGTCTATGTATTTGCCAGTCAGATGCAAAAAAGCCAACAGCATTTCCAGGAGATGACACCAGCAGAAAGGCAAGGATTATTAAGACAGCTTAAATCAGATTACACCCTAATCCTTATAAACTATTTTACTACAGATAAAACACTAAAAGAAAAAATTGATAAATTTATCAATACTATATTTTATGCTAATATTCCTGTGCCCCAAATCATCGAAATTCACATGGAAATAATTGAAGAATTTTCTATCCAGCTAAGAATAGAAGGAAGGAGCAATGAAACCTTACTTGATTATCGCCTGACGTTGATAGATATCTTGGCTCACCTGTGCGAAGTCTATAGAAGTTCGAGTCCTAGATAACTTAAAATTATCGATGTTAAATTGGGAATAAACTAACGTTGTTAGTTATTCTTAACCTGCGAACACATCCTGTATTTCTATCTGTATAACTAGCCTTTAAATATATGATTAAAGCCAAAAAAACCTACGTTCTCAAGCTTTACGTAGCAGGGAACACCCCTAATTCCGTTCGGGCATTAAAAACACTCAAAGATATTTTAGAACAGGAGTTTGAAGGTGTTTATGCTTTAAAAGTGATCGATGTACTAAAAAGCCCGCAACTGGCGGAAGAAGATAAAATATTGGCAACGCCAACATTATCTAAAATTTTACCTCCACCCGTTCGCAAAATTATCGGGGATCTTTCAGATCGAGAAAGAGTATTGATTGGATTAGATTTGCTCTATGAAGAACTGAGTGAAGGAGATTTTGAAGAGTAAAATAATTAATGAATGTGGCAAGAGAGCATTTCTAAAGGAAATTTTAACTGTGTAGGGAATCCAGTGTGTTGCTCTAATCAAGATAGTTTGAACGCTATTCATCTCGATAGGTTACGTTAAAAATATTTATTTTGGCGATCTTTTAGTTCAGATTGTTACCTAACACACCCTACTTGCTTAAGATTTGGTTTATAAATATCCTAAAAAAATTGAGTCCAAACTTACTTTAGTAATAAAACAAACAGTTTTTAATACCCTTTTATTATCAAGCAATGAGTCAAAACGAGCAAATAGAACCAAATAAAACACCTAAAAATGGAGGTGTAGAAAAAATTCGCACGATGATCGAAGGATTTGACGATATTAGTCATGGTGGTTTACCAATTGGTAGAACTACTTTGGTTAGTGGTACTTCTGGTACAGGTAAAACTTTATTATCTCTTCAGTTTCTCTATAACGGTATCACCTACTTTGATGAAGCCGGAGTATTTGTCACCTTTGAAGAATCACCCAGTGATATCATTAAAAATGCCCATGTTTTTGGTTGGAACTTGCCACGTCTAATTGAAGAAGGCAAGTTGTTTATTCTTGATGCATCTCCCGATCCAGAAGGTCAAGATATCGTTGGGAATTTTGACCTTTCAGCACTTATTGAACGCCTGCAATATGCCATTCGCAAATACAAAGCTAAACGAGTTTCAATCGACTCAATGACAGCCGTATTTCAGCAGTACGAAGCGATGGGAGTAGTGAGACGCGAGATTTTTCGCTTGGTAGCACGGCTCAAAATACTGAATGTCACCACTGTAATTACCACTGAACGGGGTGAAGAATATGGCCCCGTTGCTTCTTTCGGTGTGGAAGAATTTGTTTCTGATAATGTAGTAATTGTTCGCAACGTTTTAGAAGGAGAACGTCGCCGTCGCACAGTTGAAATTCTCAAGTTGCGCGGTACAACCCACATGAAAGGCGAATATCCCTTCACGATTACTAATGAAGGAGTTAACATCTTTCCACTAGGGGCAATGCGTTTAACTCAACGCTCTTCTAATACCAGGGTATCTTCTGGTGTCGAAACCTTAGATGAGATGTGCGGTGGTGGTTTCTTTAGAGATTCCATTATCTTAGCAACAGGAGCCACAGGTACTGGCAAAACCTTGTTAGTTAGTAAGTTTATTCAAAATGGTTGTCTCAATGGAGAGCAGGCCATATTATTTGCTTACGAAGAATCACGCGCCCAACTATCTCGGAATGCTTCCTCTTGGGGAATTGATTTTGAAGAATTAGAGGATCGGGGTTTACTCAAAATCATTTGTACCTATCCTGAATCAACTGGTTTAGAAGACCACTTACAAATTATTAAATCAGAAATTGCTGTCTTCAAACCAGCTCGCATCGCCATTGATTCCTTATCAGCATTAGCGAGAGGAGTAAGTAATAATGCATTTAGGCAGTTTGTAATTGGCGTGACGGGTTATGCTAAACAAGAAGAAATTACTGGTTTCTTTACTAACACAACTGACCAATTTCTGGGAGCGCATTCGATTACTGACTCTCATATCTCCACGATCACAGATACAATTTTGATGTTACAGTACGTAGAAATTCGTGGAGAAATGTCGCGGGCAATTAACGTATTTAAAATGCGTGGGTCTTGGCACGATAAGGGCATTCGTGAGTATAATATCACTGCTGACGGGCCCGATATTAAAGATTCTTTCCGAAACTACGAACGGATTATCAGCGGTGCTCCTACTCGCGTTAGTATCGATGAAAAGGCGGAACTTTCTCGCATTGTCAGACGTTTTGAAGACAAACAGAGTTCCGAACCCTAAATTTAGTATCGTAGTATATTCTTTCCTAAATTTAGTATCGTGCTATATTCTGTGGTGAAGAAAGGTTTTCTGCCGCTAGATTGATTTTCGTGTGAGGGATGCGGTGAAAGGACAGCAATTATTCTATAGCTTCTTGCCTGGTGTGACGGCAGCGGTCTTAACAACTCAGCCTGCTTGGGCTGGTACTGTAAAACTAACTGGGGTAAAGGTGGCTTCTTCTCCTATTGTTTTGACTTCTACTTATGGTCAAAACTCGGTTGTAGACATGATGAATACCCAACTGCCAAATAGTGCAAATGTTAGTGTTCCAACCCTAGTACCCAGTTTTGGTTTCACTAAACTTAGTATGAAGCCTTTAAGTAATAACAGTATTCCAGCATTTACGGCTGGAAATACTGTTGTGCCAATAAAACAAGTACTTAAGAAAGATCGAGGTAGATTTTTAAGTTTGACACCTACCTCTAATCCTTCCGAACAGCTAGATGTCAGCCGTTCTGCTCAAAATAACCAAAAACAGAGTAACTCAAGTGCTGATGGGCAGAAATCAGAGATTATAGTAGTTCCCAACTACACTTCAAAACTCTCTTCTGTCCAAAAAGAAATTTTGCCCCTGTCTTCTGCACAGCAGCCAGTGGTTCAAAAGATAAATACTGTTACTGAGTTGCAAGGATTTTTACAAACTTCAGCTACAGGTGGAGAATCAGCGAAACTGTTGTCAGGGCAAAGATGCCAACAGGAGTCAGGGAAAAGTAAGACTGATTTCTTAGCGGCTTTGCGACTGGCTTCAAGCACCTGTTTACAACAAAATGCTGTTGGCCGCATTGCTCAAAGTAGTACCCCGATTCCCACAGATTCTACCCCAACCACTGTACCAGGAACCGTAACTCCTGCACCAGGGAATTCAGTGCTACCTGCCACTGTACCAGGAACCGTAACTCCTGCGACTGGGAATTCAGTGCTACCTGCCACCGTGCCAGGAACCGTAACTCCTGCGCCTGGGGGTTCAGTACAAGTTCCCAATAACCTGATTCCTAACTCAAATCCCTTGCAATTTCCCACCAAAGCCGAGGAAGTGACATTTCAGGGAAATCAGCCGATTACTTTGGCACAGGCTCTAGAGCTAGCACGGCGTAACAATCACGATCTACAGGTGTCGATATTGCAGTTAGAACGCAGTCGTGCTGCTGTCCGCGAGGCACAAGCTGCTTTACTTCCCACTCTTGGTGTTAGTGCTGATATCACTCGCAGTCAATCTGCTTCGAGTCAACTTCAGGACGAATTATCCAGACAGCAAGGTTTCCCGTCTAACACAGGCTCACCTAGTACAGGTTTCAACGGTCAAGCACAACTGACATATAACCTTTATACTTCAGGGAATCGGGAAGCTACCATCAGACAAGCTGAGGAACAGGAGCGCTCTGATGAACTGGCTGTAGAAACTCAATACGAGACAATCCGCCTGAATGTTGCCACTGACTACTACAATCTGCAACAAGCAGATGAACAAGTGCGGATTAGCCAATCGGCTGTGCAGAACTCTGCGGCTAGTTTGCGCGATGCAGAATCTTTAGAGCGAGCTGGAGTTGGTACGCGGTTCGATGTGCTGCGATCGCAGGTGACTTTAGCAAATTCTCAACAAAACCTGACTAATGCTATCTCCCAGCAGCAAATTGCCCGTCGTCAATTGGCTACTCGGATCAGTTTGGCACAGTCAGTTAATATCAGCGCCGCCGACCCTGTACAATTAGCTGGTCTTTGGAACCAGACCCTAGAACAAACTATTGTGCTGGCTTTTCAAAACCGTTCGGAATTGCAACAGCAATTGGCACAACGTAACATTAGCGAACAACAGCGACGGCAAGCACTTTCAGCACTAGGGCCGCAAGTTAGTTTGGTAGCTAGCTACAGCCTACTAGATCAGTTCAATGATAGTGTCAGCGTGACTGATGGTTATTCAGTAGGAGTCAGGGCAAGCCTAAGTTTGTATGATGGGGGAGCAGCAAGAGCAAGGGCATCTCAGGCAAAAGCTAATATTGCGATCGCAGAAACTCAATTTGCCGAACAGCGCAACCAAATTCGCTTTCAGGTAGAACAAGCCTATTCTAATCAGCAATCTAGTTTGGAAAATGTTCAAACCTCTAATACTGCTTTAGAACAAGCTAGAGAAGCTCTACGTTTAGCCCGTCTGCGATTCCAAGCTGGTGTAGGCACTCAAACTGATGTGATTAACTCTGAAAACGACCTCACACAAGCTGAAGGTAATCGAGTCACAGCAATTTTGGGTTACAACCGCGCTTTAGCTCAATTACAACGGTCTGTTACCCTCAGAGGATTACGCTAATTAGCCGAAACTCAACCGCGTCAAGACTTTTGACTGCTGTTGTGTTTTATAATGCACCTTGCATCTGTCTCAATTCATCACAAGGGACTTCCAAATAAAAAAATAACCAATCGCTGCGTAAGCAGGGGGCAAAGGGAGTAAGAAAAATATAATCTGAATAAATTGGATAATTTATTTTCTGGAAGTCCCCAAAGTCAAGTAGCGTTTCCGATCAAAAGCTTCCATAAACCTCATATTTTTAGCCAATACACTGAAAATATGAGGCTTTTTAGTCAGAAAAGCAATTTAGAAGTCTTTTTGCAAATCGCTTGTGGATAATAACTCACCTTGACCTTGATGAGGAAAAACTAAGGTTTTCCTGAAGATGTGGTTTATCTAAAGTATTACCACTTTTGTACCTGAAAACGAAAAAAGCGGATGAGAGGATTACACCAACAAAATGTAGATTAGCAACTACGAACCCAAATCTCACCGTAGCCGTCTTTCGCAAGGTCTATCACATCTTCAGGAAAACGCTTTAGAAACTCATCTGGAGGCAACCATTCTTGAAATACAAATGAATGCATTTCAGCAGGTACAACATTAACCAGTATCTTTCCCAGATTGGATAGATAATCTATACAAGCACCAGTGGTATTAATTTCGCGTTCTGTTATGTGGTATTCAAATGACACTAAAGGAATCGGTTGTGTCAACCCTTTGAAAACTTCAAGCTCCCACCCTTCAACATCAATTTTGCAGTAATCTGGTGTTCCAAATTCATCAATTGCGCGATCGAGAGTTGTGATAGAAACTTGAATACTGTTTTGTACAGTACCTATCCAATCCTCATAAAAACTTGCGATTCCACTTCGTTCGCGAGTGTACAATCTTGATTCTCCAGGTTCTGCACCAACAGCCTTCTGAACGGCATGAAACTTACTGCCATAATAACTGCATCGAGCTTTCAGTTCTCTCATACATTCAGGCTGTGGTTCAAATGCCACAACTCTTGCACCTGCTATAAGAAAAGCCTCTGCTTTGTCACCGATGTTTGCACCAATATCGAAGCAGAGACTATCAGAATTTAATAGCTTCGAGTAGAAATAAATTTCTCGTTGAAAATAACTTGAGTAATCTTTTAATCGTTCTTGATTTAACAACCGATATAGACTCCTAATTGGTCTATATAGACCAGTTGATATAGAAAAATTCTTTCCAAGAGATTTCATTGCACTAAGTTGCATGTTGTATTTACCTCAACCAGCAGTTTTAGACTCAATAATTATAAAGTGGATGCCAGGAATTATGCAATAAATGTTACATCCAGTATTGCCAGTAGATCGAAACTGTTTGTAAATGGAAAAAAATAAGGGTTTTAGGCGATATTTTTAGCACAAACCTATCTAAATTACTGTCGATATTTAATTGCGATTCTCAACAGGCTGTCAAAAATGCCCCTATTCAAACAAGTCTCAAAGTAAGACTTTTCTCAACAGGTCTATTGTGTTAGTCAAAATTGGACTAACATAACTGAGTGTTCGTAGTTTACCGCCATAGGCATCGCTCGCCCCGTCAAAGACTCATGACTAAAGTAACATCTCAAGAAATTGCACAGTTTCGCTCTCAATTGGCAGACGATCCCAGCGATATGGAAGCGCTGGATTTGATTGAAGACTGTGATGGAGATTTAGAAGATGCGGCAATGACGCTAGCTATCCGAGCCGGACAACAACCAGAAAGAGCAAATTCTGAGTGGTTAGATGCCTTAGCGAGAAAATGGCGTGTGGTAATTTGCGAACAAGAATATCGAGAAGATTTGCTTAATAGTTCGCTTCAAAAGATGATGGAACATCTAAAAGCAATGCCGACGTTTCCTAAGATTTTGGCAGCGCCAGTTTTAATTTATGTCCTCAAGCAAGGGGCGAACAATTTTTGTGAACCACTAGATTCGCTCAAATGATCGGCCCATGTATATTTAACTTGTGCTTAACTTGTGCGATCGCCCATCGTGGTTTGTAGTTGAATTTAACACAGACCTAACCCCCAATCTTGCCAACAATGGGAGGGAAGCAAGAATTAAAGCCTTTCTCTACTCCTAGCCAATGCAAGATTGATTCGACCAAGACTGATACGCTGTTAATTAAGGCAAAACTTCTATTAAACAAATTGTAAAATCAATGAATTACCTTGTTGCCGTATTACCAGACCGCATTCAAGCCGAAGCTGCTTACTTAGCTTTAGAAGAAGAAGGCATAAACAGTACTATCCTGGGGAAGGGATATAAAACGGCTGACGAGTTTGGCTTAATTGACCCCAAAGACCAAGCTAAAAAGCAAGCACAACTGATGGCAACCTGGCTGATACCATTTGGCTTTTTTGCAGGTTTTACATTCAGCCTCATCACTGGTTTAAATACTTTTGCCTGGGCAGGTGAAGTTGGCAATCACATCGTTGGCGGACTGCTGGGTGCTGCTAGTGGTGCTATGGGTGGTGTCGTTGTGGGTGGTGGAGTTGGTTTACTCGTAGGTAGTGGTGATGCTTTACCCTATCGTAACCGCTTAGATGCGGGGAAATACTTAGTAACCGTTCAAGGCTCTGAAACTCTCACTCGGCAAGCAACCCGAATATTGCGTCAGTTCGATCCAGAAAATATCCAAGGTTATGCTGACCCCAATACTGTGTATTGAATGAACTGGTAAAATGGGAATTAAAGTTAAAATCAAGATAGTTTGAAAGAAGGAAATGAGGCATTGGTAAATGACAAATGACAAATAACAAATAACAAACGACAAATGACAAATTCATAATTTTTAAGAATGTTGCCACGAGAAGAACTTTTAAAAGGTGTTGAAAATCGAGATAGTGTAGCTCGTGTAATTGACCAAGCAGAACAAGCCATCAAAACTTGGGAAGTGATTTTGACAGATTTTCTATCTCCCCCAGAGTTGGCGGAAATTCAACGGGTATTTAACCGATTAACAGAAGTGCAATTGGCGGCGTGGGGCGGATATCCACAAGCTGAACGCCAAAGAATAGCGATTGCTCGTTCGGAACTTCCCCTAGATCGATCTCAAGTCAGCCTTGTTGCTGTGGAAATTGCTGGTAATTTCCTGTTTGATACCGCCTCTCACCGCGACTTTTTAGGCGCAATGTTGGGAACGGGAATTGTTCGTGAAAAGACGGGAGACATTATTGTTTTGGGAGAACGAGGGGCACAGGCGATTGTCGCCCCAGAGTTGGTGGAATTTTTAGAAATGAGTCTGAAACAGGTACGATCGGTTCCTGTGAAAACTCAACGGATTGAAGTAACTGAGTTAAAGGTTCGGGAACCCAAGAAAAAAGAACTAACTACTGTAGAGGCTTCTTTGCGATTAGATGCGATCGCATCTGCTGGTTTTGGTATGTCGCGCAGCAAAATGGTTGATTTCATTGATGCCGGTGATGTCCGCGTCAATTGGAAGGAAGTTACCCAAGCTAGTTCTCAAGTAAAATCAGGCGACTTAATCGCCATTCGCTCTAAAGGACGTTTAGAAGTTGGGGAAATCGCCGTCACTAAAAAAGACCGTTACCGAGTTCAATTAACAAGGTATATGTAATAAGTTAGGAGTTAAGAGTGAGGGTTTATTTAACCTCTTTAACCTCAAACTCCTAACTATATACTTAAGCTTTAAAATGTTTTGCTAACATATTCAAAAGAAGTTTGCGCGGTACAAGCCGAGATAATTTACTTCTCATTTGAGTCGTAGTATCAGAACTAATAACAGTTGGATAGCCTTTTTCCAAAGCTTCTAAAGATTCCCAAACCACTTTTTCGGAAGAATAAACTTTCTCTGTAGTACTTGCCAGCGCCGGAGGAAAATTAGCTTCTGCAAAAAAGTTTGTTTCTATTGGCCCTGGACAAGTTACTAGAATACGGACACCATATTGGCGATTTTCTGCCCATAGTGCCTCACTAAAGCTGAGAATAAAAGCTTTAGTGGCAGCATAAACAGAAAGGTATGGTATCGGTTGAAATGCGGTAATAGAGGATACGTTAATAATACTTCCAGACCGACGTTGCCGCATCAATGGGAGAAATTTATGCGTTAAATCTACTAATGCTAAAACATTTAATTGTACGATTTTAATTTGTCTTTCTCCATCACTTTCAGCAAAGTCGCCATAGTAACCCAAACCAGCATTGTTGATTAATAAGTCAATGGTTAATCCCTTTGCTTTTGTGGCCTCAAATACAGCACAAGCTGCATTAGGTTCTGTGAGGTCTTTGAGTATAACGTCTACTTGAATTTTGTGTTCTTCTTGTAGTTCTTTAGCTAATTGGCTTAGTTTCTCTTCTGAACGAGCAACAAGTACAAGATTGGTCTTGCGTGCAGCTAGTTCCTGGGCAAAAGCTTTACCAATACCACTAGAAGCACCAGTAATTAAAGCAGTTGGCATTCTACATATTCAGATAGTTTTTAAGCACCTTATAAATCTTAGCTATGCTGGCTATAAGTTTTAACTACCCAAAGTGGTATACCCAAAAGAGTAAAAACAGTATTTAGAGGACATTTTAAAAGTCTTCTTTTCGGAATCAAAAGTTTTATATCCCTCTAAACCCACACCATTTGCGTCTCCTGTTCGGAGACGCTACGCAAACACTTGGTGGATGCCAAAATAGCAGTTGCTTCCCTAAAAAAGGCGGACTTTGATTCCGGTTCCTCCTTTTTTAGGGGGGTTGAGGAGATATAAAACTACCTAAAGTCTCAGTGAAACACTTTTTAAACAACCTCGTAATACTGAAGTTTGAGCCGAGAAAGCCTGCACTCAAAACTTCTCCTTTCCTTCCCTAAGACTTGACTTTCGGAAGCGCTGTCAATTGTCCAACCACACCGATATGAGAAATTCTTAAATCTTCTTCATCTGTATATTCAATAGACGAATCAATTTTTTCTGGTAAGTCCCCGTCTTTGCGCGACCACTCAAATACAAATTTATAATTTAAGTGTTTGAGGTTAGAAAATATCTGCTTCCATTGGCTGCATCGAATTCGATTTCCCCACCTTGATTGTAATTCTCTTGAGTAGGCTTCCTGTTGATAAATAAAGAAATCAAATGGTCTTTCTTTTCTATTTCTGTGATCCACTAAATCAATGAGATGAAACATAAAGCCATCTTCAGAGAGGCTACTTGCAAGATTTTTTAAAAGTGGCACAACATCATCAACTGGCACATGCTCTAACACAGATTTAGAGAATATGAAATCTATTCTTTCTTGAGTAGGCATTTTTTGAGACAAATCAATTGGAGCAATGTATTCTATACCCAAGTCTTTTAAGACTTCTACAGATAAATTTTTTAATGATAGCAGTTTTTTTAAACGTAAGTCGATAATGTCACGATCTTCAAATGTAGATAGACTATCCAAGATACTCCAATCTACAGACTGAGACACAGCTTTGAAAATATTTTCGGGTTGCAATAACGGATAAACATCTGTTGCAAAAACCTGTTTTGCTCCAAGAAGATAAAATACTAATGAATGAGTCAGCAACCATCCACTTCCAATTTCAAGGCAAATTTTATCACGCAATACATATTTATCTTTACCAGACTGAAGCAGATAGATAGCAATTTCGTTGGCACAAATATCAAGCCTTTTACCTCTAACTGCTAGCTTGCTTGAATGCATTCTATTATAGAAAACTTGATATAGCTCGGACGATCTAATAATTGATTTGGTTCGTTCATCAAGGAGATTTTTTACTATATTTTTCATTTTGCACACCTCTCTTACTTAATTTCTCGTGAATTGAACACAACACTATTAACTGTAGCAGTAAGATGGGTTTGTGGATAACAAAAGCATCTAACCGTTGTTGCTTATTATACAGTTACGCACCTTTGCTGACAGGTGACAAAAACCTTTCATCTGATAACTGGGGATTGAGCGGAAACTCGAGCCAGTCGCTTGGTATTAGCATCAGATGTAGCAATGTATAAAAATAATAATTTTTATGATGACAATTTCAAATAAATTTGAATTGTTAATTACCATTTTTCAGACCAATAGATAATTTCTGAGGTTGAACTATTAATAGCAACACCATAACTATCTCCATGATTCCACTTGAAACCAGGTCTACCTTTGTCGTCTGCATTTAATACCAATATTTCATAACTGGCTGGAAAAGATTCTGTATGAGAGTCACTGGTGTAGAAGAAAGTTGTTGGTACACCGTTAGGCTGGTTTATGTGGTCGTTTGTATTACCACCCCTATATTTTTGCTTTGCACTACTTCTGTATTGTGATAGTAATTTTGCTATCTTGTTTGGTGATTCTTTCAGCCTAATTTGAAAAAAACTACTTCCTTGCAAAAATTCGGGAGAGTAAGCAATGCGAACACCTTTGGCATCAGTGGGAATCTCATTAGGAAAATGCTTTACTCGCTCGTTATCAGACCATAATTGATTACGAATTTCCTTGTAACGTGATGTATCAGTTATTATTTTAGGTTCGCTAGTACTGCTAAAAGTTGTTCTTAGAAAAAAGCTTCCCCCGACAATACAAAGACTAGCTAGGGCTAATAGAAATTGCGATCGCTTCATTAAGTTGGGTACGTTGAACTTTCATATTCATATACCCAACTAATAAACTAAATTAGTACTATTGCGGAGATGCCATCGCAGATATTAACAGAAACTTTGCGTATTCAGGGTAAATTTGGGGGTATTGTAAAATTACCGTGAAGCTGGTAAATGATTACCTAGTCAAAAACCGTGGGTTATCCTCATTGAGGCTAGTACTAGCAGTGTAGCTAAAGAAATGAATTCCATAGCCATCTATTTTTTTCAATTCTTCCTGATTAAGCAATAACTAAGGCGGATATATAAATAGTAGATGCACCTTAATTAAATCACAGCCCTCAGCTTTTAGTTGGGGGCTTTTTTTTATTATTGATATTTGTAATTGGGAAATAAAATAAAATTGTATACGAGTTGAATTTGCCCGGATATAGTAATCAATAAAGCGGATTAATAAATGGTAGATACACCTTAATTAAATCATAGCCCTCAACTTTTAGTTGAAGGCTTTTTTATTGCTGATACCCCTAATTTAGGAAAAAAATTCGGATAAAAGTTAAATTTGCCCGGATATGGCAATCAATAAAACGGATTAATAAATGGTAGATGCACCCTAATAAATTATAGCCCTCAGCTTTAAGCTAAGGGCTTTTATTATTTAAATATAGATGGCAGCAAACTGGGAGCTAACCATACTGCATAACCAAGAAATCCAAACAGCAGGGTAATCAGGACAGTGATGCCATAGCTGATGCAAATTAATAAACCGTCAGATTCGATGGTGGCAACAGTTAAAAGTAAAATACCGATAGTGGGGATGGGATTTGTAAACGGAATTGGTAATATTAACAATATTGTCAACAAGGAGATACAAAACCCATTAATTCGCCAAATCAAAGGATTATTAGCTATTTTTGGCAATCGAGGACGGGTAATTTTGTGTAAAACTTTGGTAAGGTGTCCCAAATTTTGCAAAAGTAACTGGGCGAAGGGACGAGGAAATTTGTAGTTAGCGATTCTTTTCGGTAGCCAAGGCGATCGCCTTCCTAAAACCATTTGTGCTGACAATAGTAAACAAGCACCACCAAAAGGGCCAGTTAATCCCGGTGGCATAGGAAATAAAAAGGGCAAAACTAATAATGTAATTACCAAGCTGAACCCTCGTTCTGAGGTTTCTGCCAGAACATCACCTAGAGTAAGCGGTTGTTCAGCTAGGCGTTGCAACAGGGACTTTATATCTTGAGAAAATCTCAGATGCATTTGGCGTGAGTTGATGCAAGTTCCCACATTTTTAGCAGAGGAAGATGGGGAGAATAACCCCTAACTCTTAACTCCTGATTTCTGGGGTACTAAAACAGCTATAGCTCTAGATATAACCCGAAAATGAGCCGGTGTGTAAGTAGTGATTTCACCATCTGTATTGATAGGACGCTGTTTGCGAGTATATACTTTTATTTCTTGACCTTGAAGAGAACGTACACTCTCCCAATGTATATGTCGCCCTTCTCGCATTGCCGGAATCAATAGTATAATCTGCCACCAGTGTTTAATCTCCAAGCTATAGAGGTCTAACCTTTGGTCATCTATTGTGGCATCGTCAGCCACAGCCATACCACCGCCATAATAACGGCCGTTACCCACAGCAATTTGTACTGTTTTCACGCTAACTGATTCACCATTGATTGCAATCTCCGCAGTAAAAGGTCTAGCTTCCCAAAGGACTTGCAATGCGGTGGCAGCATAAGCAAATACTCCCCAACGGCGTTTAACTTCTTTGGTAAGTCGCTGGGTAATTTTGACACTCAATCCCAGACTAGCAACGTTAAAAAAGTGCTTGTCGTTTACCCAACCCAAGTCGATGCGACGTAAATTTCCATCTGCAATAATTTTGCAAGCTTCACCGAGGGAATTCGGGATTTCCAAAGTCCTCGCTAGATCGTTAGCAGTTCCCAGAGGCAAGATTCCCAAAGGTAACTGAGTCTCAACTAAAGCATCTACTGCGGCATTGAGAGTACCATCTCCTCCACCAATGATTACTAGGTCAACTTGATGCTGATAGCGAAATATAACTTCACCAAGATGTTTTGGGTCTTCTGTAGACTCTTCAATTAAATCAAAGCCGAGTGTCTTCAGATATTCAATAGCTTCCGACAGACCCTTTTGCCCTTGCCGGGCATGACGATTTACTAACAACAGTGCGCGGGAACTCATAGATAGTACCTTTTATTGTTGATCTGTCCAATTATCTGCATCCATGTATTCTGCCTAAAGTTGACTAGAAAAACTTCTTTAAACTGTTTTGATAGTTATCAAAATTGATTTTTGCAAATGCTTATTATCTTGCATCTAATAATTTTTAGTTTCTATTTTATCTAGTTTATCTCTATTAGCCCTCAGTGTGTTGATACTCAGTAAATATGCTTTTTAGTCACTTAAGAAATGAATTTAGATATTTTTCTTTGTAATAGAAAAATTTTCGGAGTATCAGAATACTCCGAAAATCATACCAAAGAATGAGACGTTTTTTATTGCCACGGATACATATTTGGATATTTAATTTGTATTAATACTATTAATATAGGAATAATATTTGACTTTTGAAAAACTATATTAATCCGATTTTATTCCTGTTCGCGTAGCGTGGCGTAGCCATAATTATCTGCGTAAGCTAGGAAACAGGGAACAGAAAATAAGGGTATAGATGTGTACTGAATCTTGTTAAAAAATCAAATAAGAGTCCTATATAAAGACATGTGTACATGTAGGGTGTGTTATCGCGTATCTTGCCTTTGTCCATCGACAAAACCACTGAAACATTATTAGGTATCGTACTTCCTTCGCCGTTTAACTGGATTCATCCACACTTCCAAAATACTAAATGCCTGTGAAAAAAGTAACGTCAAGCATAAATAAACCACCGCTACACCTGCGTAAATCTCAAAGGCGCGATAGTTATCAGCAACAATTAACTGTCCTTTACGTAGTAATTCTTCCAACCCAATTACAGAAACTAAACTAGTATCTTTCAATAAACTGATAAAGTCATTACCCAAAGGTGGAATCATCCGCCGGAAAGCTTGGGGAAAAATGATATAAATCATTGTTTGTACAGAACTCAAACCTAATGATTGTGCTGCTTCTGCTTGTCCTGTTTCAATCGATTGAATACCTGCACGCACAACTTCGGCGGTGTAGGCGGCGTTATTCAAACTTAAGGCAATTACTCCAGCAGTGAGGCGATCGAAGGTAAATGTAAAACCAAGTTCTTGCGAAATTGCTGGAAAACCAAAGTAAATCATAAAAATTTGCACCAATAAAGGTGTTCCCCGAAAAAAATCTACATAGGCCCTCGCTATCCAACGCACAGGTGCGATTCGAGAAAGGCGGACAATACCAATTAGGGAACCTCCAATTAAACCAAACACTACAGAAAGTATCGTTAATTGTAACGTTACTAATGCTCCCTGTAATAAAGTCGGAAAAGCCTGCAAAATCACACTAATTGAGGTAAATATTTTAGGTGCGCCAGTACTACTCTGATTCTCAAATGGCGATTTTGCTGGTAGTGATGGCGGTTCAGCTTTAAACCATTTCTGGTAAATTTGGGAATAAGTGCCATTTTTCAACACTTTATCCAAACCATCATTTATTAATGCCAAGTTCGGCGAATTTTTAGCCGTAGCAATGCCGTAAAACTCCTCTGTCAGCAATTGCTGTACTATTTTTATTCCCTGAAGATTGCCCGTATTAATAGCATATAAAGTCACTGGTGCATCATTGATTACCGCATCCACATTACCATTGGTCAATTCTTGCAGGGCTAAAGGTGCTGAATCAAAACTGCGAATTTGCACTCCGGGAATACTCTTAGCCTTTGCAGCCCCTGTTGTACCAACTTGGACTGCAATTTTTTTATTTTTGAGACTGTCAAAGCCAGTAATATTTTGATTATCTGCACGGATTGCGATCGCTA
>NZ_NOLK01000102.1:0-27917 GCF_002245985.1 Nostoc sp. 'Peltigera membranacea cyanobiont' 232 | reverse complement strand
GGGTGTGAGCCTTTTGGCATCAGCAACGCACATTTATCCGCTCCCGCACTTTCCAGTATCACCTCAAGTAGGGTTGAGAGTAATTTATCCAACTCAATTTCACTCGATAGAGATTGAGAAGCTTTGAGAATGGTCGCCAGATCCAGGGCTTCGGAGAGGCTAACATTATTGAAACTGGAAGTCTGAATCGTGTGAGAAGAGATCGCAATCATCGTTTCCGTAGATGTGAAAGATGGTTGCTGTTTTTGCCAAATTGTGGCGAGTAGTTGGGGATAGCGGGTTTCTAAATCAACAACTTTAGCTTTTGCTCCCCAACGGGTGTAACAATAATAAGCTTCAGTCATATAGGTTTGAGCGATTTTTTCTTTGCCCCAATCCAGATAGAATTTAGCGGCTAGTTCATTGGCTAATGCTTCTTCGTTGGGGTATTGATTTTCTTTGGCGGTGGCGATCGCGCGATCGTACTGCTCCATTGCTTCCAATTTGTTACCGAAAACTCGACACTTTTCGGCCTCCACAAGATGCCATTTATGCTGATGATTCATCGGGGCATTGTGCGCCCACTGATTCAGAATAGTTTCATAGGTTTTAAACTCGGCGAGAATTACAGAAAGCTCAATTTCTGACTTTGTGGGAACAAGTGCCAAGTACGTCAGGGCTGCATAGAAATGGAAAGTGGGAATATGCACCATTCCCGATGCTGCCATCAAATAGGACTTGCCTTGGGTGATATAGTCGAGGGCAGCCTGATAATTGCCAAAGTAGTAGGCAAGCAGCAGTTTGTAAGTAGAAACAAAGGCGATCATTGTGAGATTCTTATCTTCGTGGTGCTTAGGAATCATCACCGTTTCATCGTAGGCAGTGCCTATTAAGCAATCGGGCTGGCTCACCGTTTCTCGGAACTGCTGCACTGTTTGCCGCACCATGCCCAAAATAATCCGCGCTGAATCTTGTTTCAATTGAGCCAAGGCAGCACTGTAACCAGTCAATTCCGGTGCCAACGTGTCGAGGTCTACACCTGCAAAAAGCGCAACATAGGCGTAATTTGCTATGCCGTAGCCACCAAAGAGAAAATCACCTGTTTCCATACCAATGATGTAACTATCTTTTATGGTTGGTAGCGTTGCCAAGAATGATTGTTGCTGATGCTGAATGAAATTCCCAAATAGGTTGAGAGTGATGGATTTCATGGACTGAGCATTCAACTTCTCCAGCAAGGAGAGTGATAATTTACCAAACTCGTAGCCTGTTTCGACTTCACCAAGAATTGAACATAGCACCATGCCATGAATCACATAGCCGACTGTCGAGGCTTTGTCATTACCAAACTGGAGCGACAACCGCACCATTGTCGCGCTCAACAGGGGCAGTAAACCTGGCATTCCCTGGAACACAGGTGCAATCAACATTCTTAACAATTGCATCGCGGCGATCGCGGTGCGATCGCTCATCACGGGCAGATCGATCAACCCAGCAATCTCTCTGCCATTTAGTTGCTGGTTCAGTTCTTGTAAGGCGTTGCTAATCTTGGCTTCGTCTACTTCCGTCGGGAAATCCACCCCAAATTGGGCTAGAGCCTCTGTTCCCACTGCCAGCGCCGTTAATATTTGGATCTGAGCCGTCTGTGCCACGATTTGAATTTCGTAGATTTTCACTTTGTCGAAAATAGTCTGTGCTTGTCGCAATACCACTGCGGCTAGTTGTTCCATACCCTCAAAGTCACCATTCAAATAAGCAACTTCCGCAGCCGTCACATACAGATTCAGAGTTAGTTCATATTGATGTTGCCAACAATCGACCTCTAGTAAATCAATTCCAGTTTGTAGATACACTTTGGCGGCAGTGTATGCAGTTGAACTTCTGGCTTTACTGCCAGCTTTGAAGTTAAGTTTCGCTAAGGCTTCTCGTTCCTGTTGTTGATTAATTAATTCAATTCCTAAATTCAAATGAAGGGCAATATCAAAAAGTTTTTCTTCTCGTTCTATTTCGGAAAAGTTTTGTTGAAGTAGCTGTCCAATTTTGACATGAGTTGCTTTTTTTTGGTTATCAGGAATTAGGGAATAAGCTGCTTGTTGAACTCGGTCATGCAAAAACCGATAAATCGGATTAGCTGCGGCATTAGAAACCGAGGTACTATCAGATTGAATAAAGAATTTATAGATTTCCGTATTCGGAATAATCAGCCCTTCTTGCAACGCTTTCCATAAATCAGCCGCCGTTGTTTCTAGGGATTGTTCTGAAACAATCGCCAGCGTATTCAAATCAAACTGCGCTCCAATACAAGCTGCTAGTTTGAGAACATTCTGAGTTTTATTCGGCAACTTCTGCAATTGCAGTGCCATAAACTCGACCACATCATCAGTAATTGCTAAGGCTCTGACTTGGGCAATATCACACTGCCACCCCCCTTGTCTTCCCTTACCAAGGCTACCGTGTACACACAAATCGGAGTTACTTTGAGATCCGGGTTTTACCCCCCTTAATCCCCCCTTGTCAAGGGGGGAAACAAGAAAATCTAGTTCCCTCCCCTTTCCAAGGGGAGGGTTAGGGTGGGGTAATTCGAGAACTGGTAGTGATTCGATAACTTGTGTGTACACCGTAGCCTTACCAAGGGGGGTGGGGGATTGAGGGGGGTCAAAGGTAATTAGATTATCGTCATTTAATGCCTTGAGAAATTGGGTAGCAAAGAAAGGATTACCATGAGTTTTTTGATAGACTAATTTTGTCAAAGGTTGGGCTAGCAATAATTCGCAATTCAGGGTATCTGCCACCAACTGATTCATATCTAGTTCGCTTAATGGTTGCAGAACAATCGTATTGACCACTGCCCCAGTTTTGACGATTTCATCTACAGTCAGGATGAATGGGTGAACCGGTGAGACTTCATTATCCCGATATGCACCCAAGATTAATAAATGTCCTGTTTCTGACATCAATAATTGCAGCAATTTTAGCGATGCGGAATCTGCCCATTGCAAATCATCTAAAAACATCACTAAGGGATGTTCAATACTTGTGAAGATTTGCACAAATTTCTGCATCAGCAGATTAAAGCGGGTTTCGGCAGCGCTTCCTGATAGTTCTATAGCTGGAGGTTGAGTACCAACAATGCGTTCTAGTTCTGGAATTACGTCAATCAAGACTTGTCCATTGTCGCCAACAGCTTCGAGAATCTTGGTTTTCCAGGCTTGTAGTTGTGCATCTGATTCTGAAAGCAATTGCCCCATTAAATCTCGGAATGCTTGCACAAATGCCGAGAAGGGAATATTGCGCTGGAATTGGTCATATTTCCCTTTAATAAAATAACCGCGTTGCCGGACAATGGGTTTATGAACTTCATTGACAACGGCAGTTTTCCCAATCCCAGAAAAACCTGCTACCAACATCATTTCTGTTGTCCCAAGGCTGACTTTTTCAAATGCCTGGAGGAGGGTTAATACTTCAGTTTCTCTGCCGTAGAGTTTTTCGGGGATGAGGAAGCGATCGCTAATATCTCGCTCTCCTAATGTAAAATATTCAATATTCTCAGTGGCTTGTAATTGACTTAGACAAATTTCTAAATCATGCTTGATTCCCAAGGCACTCTGATAGCGCTCTTCGGCATTCTTCGCCATTAACTTACTGACGATTTCAGATAAAATTAAGGGAATATTGGGATTGTGATGATGTACGGCAATGGGATTTTTGGCAAGATGACAATGCACCAACTCCATCGGATCGTCTGAGACAAATGGTAATTGTCCGGTGAGTAATTCATAAAATGTGACACCTAATGAGTAGAAGTCACTGCGATAGTCAATTCCCCGGTTCATTCTTCCAGTTTGCTCTGGCGAAAGATAAGCAAGTGTGCCTTCTAGAGCGTTGGTATTTTGAATTTCTTGGGTTTCTCTTGGTAGCAAAGATGCAATACTGAAGTCAATTAATTTAACTTCTTTGGTTTCGGGATTAATTAAAATATTACTGGGTTTAATATCTTTATGAATAATGCGATGACGAATGACAATATCTAATGTGTTACACAGAGATATAGCAGAGAGCAAAAATTCCTTTAGAGACGTTACATATAACCTCTCTACCTTGGCAAAATCCTTAAGGGATATGCCCCCAAAGTCTTCCATCACCAACGCATAGCCATTTTGGTATGGTTCTAGGCTATAAGTTTGAATAATTCCTGGATGGTTAAGATTTTTGGCGATGGTGTATTGATTGCGAAACGACAAGAGTTCAGAGAAGCTGGGATAAGGATTTTTCAGCAGTTTAATCACTACAGGTAACGAGTCAGTTTCTCGATATCCTCGATAAACCAGGGTTCTGGAACCATTGTAGAGTAAATCATAGACGCGATATCCGGGAATACTGACTAAAGTGCTAACCATGCTGCTAAATCCTGAAGATTTCCAGATTTAGTATTCCCAAATATTTGAAGTTGTTTACCAAAAACCGCTAAAAATCATACCGGAATTTCAATGATAAATTCTGTTCCTTCACCTAGAACTGAGTTAAAACTCAATTTTCCGCCGTGGGTTTCTTCAACAATTTGCCGAGCGATCGCCAACCCCAATCCTGTACCTTTACCAACAGCTTTCGTAGTAAATAAATGGTCAAATATCTTTTGTTTCACTTCTTCGCTCATTCCCTTAGCGTTATCAGCAATTGATATTTTGACTAGTTGATATTCGACTGATGTTTTAATGCTAATTTTATTAGGATTGTGATTAATTTCCTCAAAACTTTGCCCATCATTTGACTCCTCTAAAGCATCAATAGCATTTGCTAAGATGTTCATAAATACCTGATTTAATTGTCCAGGAAAACACTCAATTTGAGGCAAGTTCCCATAGTCAGTTATCACTTCAATAGCGGGACGTTGTTCATTAGCCTTGAGACGATGTTTGAGAATGAGAATGGTGCTATCAATGCCTTGGTGAATATTAAACGGCACTTTATAATCTTGGTCAGCACGGGAGAAAGTTCTTAAACTGGTGCTGATATTTTTGAGGCGATCGCACCCCATTTTCATGGAGTCAATCATCTTGGGTAAATCTTCCAGAAGATAATCTAAATCAATCTCCTCAGCATGGTTGGCAATATCTCCTTCTGGGGCGCGATCGCGATATAGATTCAGATGCTCCATTAACTCTTGCACCCTTTGCTGTGCCTCATTCAAGTTGCCAGCAATAAAGCCAATGGGATTGTTAATCTCATGAGCAACGCCAGCCACAAGATTGCCCAACGCAGACAACTTCTCCTGCTGTACTAACTGGATCTGCGCTTGCTGGAGATGATGCAAAGCTTGGGAAACTTCACCAGTTCGCTGTTCAACTTGCTGTTCTAGGGTTTGAGTGAAGCGTTGCACCTTCAGTTGGGTTTCAATGCGAATCAACATTTCTTCGACCTGAAAAGGCTTAGTGATGTAGTCCACGCCGCCCACCTGAAATGCTTTTACCTTGTCTAGGGCATCATCGAGCGCACTAATAAAAATTATCGGGATATTGCGAGTCTCTTCAGAAGCTTTGAGTTGGCGACAGACTTCGTAGCCATCAATATCAGGCATATTGATATCCAGCAAAATCAGAGCGGGAGTTTCTGACTGAGCCGATCGCAGTGCCATTGTCCCATTGATGGCTGTACGCACCTCGTATCCTTGCGATCGCAAGAGATTGGACAATAAGCGCAGATTGTCCCGCAAATCATCGACCACAAGAATTTCTGTTTTAGGTAGGAGAATCATAGTTAAAATCAGGACTTATGCACTGTACAAATTAATCGTGTTATCATTTGACCAAAATGGCTTTTTTCAGGCTTTGATTAATGATTATATTGATGCTTAATAGACCGATGTTGTAGGGGTTTAGCAGTGCTAAACCCCTACGAAATATGTGGTTTTACGATTAGGCATATTTCATTTTTTCGCGTTTATACGTAAGTCCTAAAAATAACTAAGGAAGAAATTGAGTCAGTTCGATTAGAGTGTCGAACTCAAAGTTATCTACCAACTCGTTCAAAGCTTTTACCATTGCTGACTGTTGATCGGGAATCTGTTCAATGAGTGCAATTAGCCGTTTCTCCCGTCCAGTGGTAGCGGCGGCGTGAAATTCTGTCAGCCACTCAGCCGACATCACCTTTAAGTCAGATGGTTGCAGTTGAACTATTGTAGATGGCTGTGGTGGCTGATGTTGTAGATTGTCTGTTTCCTCGTACACATAGCGCACACCAAGATGTTTTTCCATTGCGTAGAGAATTTCGTAATCCCGATACGGCTTTCGCATGAAGTCATCACAGCCAACTGCTAAAATTGCCGACCGTTCTTCTTCCAAACTGCTGGCAGTCAAAGCGATAATTTTGGTGGAGTTGCCGTTGGCTTGCGCTTTGATGTACTGTGTAGCTTCAATGCCATTAAGTACAGGCATTCTCATATCCATCCAAATCAAGTGGGGCTGCCATTGTTGCCAAATAGCGATCGCCTCTTGACCATTCTCCGCTTCTTTGAGGTCAAATCCCAAGGGAGTAAGCAACTTGATTAAAATCTGGCGATTGATGTCTTTATCATCCACAATTAAGATCCGGTATCGCGGTTGATCGGGTTCTAGGGCAATAATCTGTCGCTGCAATTGCACCCTTTCCTCATCTACTGCCTCAACAGCGATCGCTTGAATGTCAAATTTTACAACAGTGCCATACCCCACCTGAGAACTGACGGTCATCTCCCCGCCCATTAGCTGCACAAATTTGCGGCTAATTGGTAATCCTAATCCAGTTCCTTCCTGGGCATTTTTTCCGGTTTGGGTTTGGGCAAAGGCTTCAAACAATTTATCTAATTCCTCAGCCGCAATGCCTGCACCAGAGTCTTCGATCTCGAAATGTAGGGTTAGTGGTTGGGAAGTAGGCAATTCTGGGGGATTGATTGCCATCACCTTGAGCGCCACACCTCCTTCATCGGTAAATTTAATTGCGTTGCTGATCAAGTTAATCAACACTTGGCGTAGCTTCACTTCATCGGTTTGTATATAAGGGGGTAAATTGGGCAAATATTCAAACAACAACTGGAGCCTTTTGTCCTCTGCTTTGAGTCGGAACATATCTTCTACATCACTCAGCAAGCGATAGAGATCGAACCGTTTGGGATTCAGGGTAGTTTTCCCAGCTTCTATCTTGGATAGATCGAGAATATTATTGATCAATGTCAGTAGATGTTCGCCACTACGAGTAATAATACTCACACTTTCCCGATGTTCGGTGGAGAGGGTTTTGCTGCGAGTCATCAGTTGTGCAAACCCCAAAATGGCGTTGAGGGGGGTGCGGAGTTCGTGACTCATGTTGGCAATGAAGGAACTTTTGGCTTGATTCGCTACTTCTGCTTTTTCTTTGGCTTGTTCTAGTTGTTGATTTGATTCTGCTAAATCTGCGGTGCGATCGCTCACTCGCTGTTCCAAGGTAGCAAAGGATTCCTGTAGTTGCTCTGCCATCTGGTTGAAGGAGAGTGCCAATTGCCCCAACTCATCATTGCGATCGAGTTCAACTCCATCATTCCAATCTCCCTTAGCGATATCTTTTGCTGCCTGGTTGAGGCGCAGGATGGGTCGAGTTACCCATTGAGCCGTCAGGATGCCAAAGCCTGTAGCAACGCCCAATGCTATCAGACAGAGCAGAATGGTGGTGCGGGTATTAGCGTTGATTTGTCCCATGAAGTCTTTTTCAGGCACCACCACCACGACCAGCCAGTCCAGCCCTTTGTCGTCCTGCAAGGGGGTGATTTGGACGAACTGCCGCTCCCGGTCGATGGTAAAGTCAAGCTGCTGGGTGCCGTTGATGCCTGTTAGCCCTCCGACGCGAGTATCAAGATACTGAGCCGTCTGGCGGATAAGTGGATTGCTGCTTTCGCTGGCTTTGAGGCGTTGTTCCTTGCCATTACTATCGACAGTAAAAGGCTTTTCAGAGGTTGAGTTGGCTACGAGCAGTCCCGATCGCTCGATCACAAACATTTCACCAGTGGCGCTGACTTGAAAGCTGTTGAGGAATTGGGACATGGCGGCAAGGGAGCGAAACGCACTTACGACTCCAACCAGTTTTTTGTCCCGATCGTAAACAGGTTGCGAAAAGCACAAGAGCAGTTGCTTTGTGGCAATGTGAGGAAAAAGAATCCATACCGATTGGCCTGCCTGTCTTGCCAGCGCGTAAAGGGGTCTAGATGTCACATCATAGTTTTGCACGAACTTAATCAACTCAGTCTTATTTCCCCGATCATCTGGAACATAGAGCCGCAGAGAGTCGCCCCGACCGTCTACGGCTGAAACTAGGGCTTGCTCATAGTGTTCAGAACCGCGCAATGTAGCTCGATCCGTAGTAATCGTGACAGCATTGACCGCAGGATAAAACAGTCGCAGCATATGCCAGGTTTGACGTTCCTGACTTTTGATATCTTGCCAACTCCACTGCTCCCGGTTTAGATTATCAACGTTGATTTGATTGACCAGCTGTGGAACTTTCAAATAATCAGCGATCTCGGCTTGAATGCGAGTCGATGTTTCGCTTTGCAACTGGCTGGCAAGGTCATTCACTGCTTGCTGACCATTGCGGAATGAGAGATAGCCTACGAGTCCCACTGCTGCTGTAATTTGCAAGACAAAAGGCACAATGACAACTGCTTGTAAAGGAATATTTCGCAAGGGTTTGGCAATGGTATGATCGAACAAGTTAGTTAACATGATTTATGGAATTATTGTAGAGTTATTCACTTACTTGATATCCGGGAATACTGACAAATATGCTCATCATATTGCGCTCATCCCGAAGATTTCCAGATTTAGTATTGCCAAAAAAGATCCCCGACAACTTCCGCGAAGTCGGGGATCTGAGGACTAAATTATACCGGGATTTCAATGATAAATTCTGTACCTTTACCCAGAACTGAGTTAAAGCTCAATTTTCCGCCGTGGGTTGATTCTACAATTTGACGAGCGATCGCTAATCCCAACCCCGTCCCTTTACCAACAGCTTTTGTAGTAAATAAATGGTCAAATATTTTTGATTTCACCTCTTCACTCATCCCCTTACCATTATCCGCAATAGCAATTTTAACTAGATTAGTTTCGACTGAGATTGTAATTGTAATGCGGTTAGGATTGACTTTAATTTCTTCAAAACTGCGTCCATGATTAGATTCATCTAAGGCATCAATGGCATTGGCGAGCAGATTCATAAATACCTGATTTAATTGACCGGGGAAGCATTCAATTTGAGGTAAATTACCGTAGTTGGTGACAACTTCAATAGCAGGACGTTGTTCATTCGGCTTGAGACGATGTTTGAGAATGAGAATGGTACTATCAATGCCTTGGTGAATATTGAAAGGCACTTTGTAGTCTTGATCGGCACGGGAGAAAGTTCTTAAACTGGTGCTGATGTTTTTGAGCCTGTCGCACGCCATAGACATGGAATCAATCATCTTGGGCAAGTCTTCTAAACTATAATCCAAGTCGATTTCTTCGGCGTGTTCAATAATTTCATCACTTTTGTTGGGTAAACTTTCTTGATATAGTCCCAGATGTTCAACAATATCAGCGATGGTGGGTTTAGCAAGTTTTAGACTGGCAGCAATAAACCCAAGGGGATTATTCATTTCGTGAGCTACACCAGCAACTAAATTACCCAACGCAGACATTTTTTCACTTTGCACCATTTGTAATTGGGCGTTTTGCAGATCAGTTAACGCTTGTTGTAGTAAGAGTGATTTTTGCTGCAAGACAAGTTCAGCTTTTTTGCGATCGCGGATATCACGACAAATTGCAGTCATGTACAAGGGTTTGCTTGTTTGGGTATCATTGATGACAAATATGCAGTAATCAACTGGGATCTGCTCTTTGGTGATCAAGTGCTGAAAATACAGTTCGGCTTGACCAAAACCCTGCTGAATTACCTGTGGCAATATTGTTTCTTGAATCTGAGCCATATCTTCCCAGCTATGGAAGTCCCCCATGTGCAGGCTCAAAATATCTGCTGTGCTGTCGAGTCCCACTAATCGCCGTCCAGATGGGTTTAAGTATAGAGCTTGTCCATCAATTGTGGTGATGCCGATAAAATCTGTGCTATTTTCCACCACAGCAGCCAGCTTTTGCAGTTCTTGCTCTGCTCGTTTGCGATCGCTAACATCTAGGATTACCCCATCCCAAATCGTGGAACCATCAGTTTGTCGTTCCAGTCGGGCGGCAGCTTGCACCCATTTCAGATTGCCAAGGGGGGTAATAATCCGAAATTCCTCTGTAAAGGGCGTGAGGTTTTCGGTCGAGTAGATGGATTTTTGGAGGATTCGCAAACGATCTTCAGGGTGTTCCATTTCTGGAAAGTTTCTGACTCCTTTGATAAAGTCTTCTGGTGGCACTTCGTAGATAGCAGCGCAACCTGAACTAGCGTAGAGTGTTGACATTGAACCATCCGCAGCTACAGAAACCCGATAAATCATGCCCGGCAGGTTATCAGCTAGTTTCTGGAATCGGGACTCGCTGACTTGTAATTCTGCTAAGGACTGCTGCGATCGCTCATACAATTGAGCATTTTCTAGGGAAATCGCCGCTTGAGCGCAAAGTAAATTGAGTAGTTCGACGCGATCGCTTGTAAAAGCCCCTGTTACTAAATTATTTTCTAAATACAAAATACCCAGCAACTTCCCTTGATGCAAAATCGGGCTACACAAGATACTCTTCGGTTGCTGACGCATGATATAGGGGTCATTGACTAAGGTCGGATCAGCCGTTGCATTAATTAGTACAACAGTCTGTCTGTGGTTTTTCACTTTGTAAATCAGCTTCAGGGGAATATCCTGACTTTCCTCAATGGGAAGGCGCTGTAGCACAACTGGCTCCGTACCTACGGTAATCGACCCTTTGATAAACAGGCGATCGTCTCGCAACAGCATTAACACGCATTTATCAGCCCCCGCATTTTCGATGATGATCAAAAGCAACGATGAAAGTAGTTTTTCCAGTTCGATTTCACCTGAGATATTTTGGGAAGCTTTGAGAATAGCGGCTAAATCGAGAGAGTCAGAGACGCTGGAGGAAGAACTAGTGGAGGTGACTGTTCCTAATGTGAAGACGGTTTCGTTAACGGAGAAGGCAGTGCGAGTTTGTTGGAGAATAGAAGCCAACAGTTGCGGATAGCGTTTTTCCAAGTCAGCGACTTTGGCTTTTGCACCCCAACGAGCATAGCCATAGTAAGCCTTCGTCATGTATGCCTGGGCAATCTCCTGTTTACCCCAGTCGAGGTAGAATTTCGCAGCTAGTTCATTAGCCAGCGCTTCTTCCTGAATATAATCATTTTCTTTGGCTCCAATGATGGCGCGATCGTAATGTTCAATTGCTTCGGCTTTATTGCCCAAAACCCGATACCGTTCTGCCTCAACTAAATAGCATTTATGCTGATGATTCATGGGAGCATTTTGTGCCCACTGTTGCAGAGTAGTTTGATGAGTTTCCAGCAGGGCGAGTATTTCAGATTGCTCCTCCTCTGGCTTTGTGGGGAAGATTGCCAGATACGTCAAGGCTGCATAGAAATGAAAAATCGGAACTTGAATCAATCCTGATATGGCGATTAAATACGGCTTCATTTGGGCAATGTAGTCTACGGCAGACCTATTGTTGCCATAACAGTAGGCAAGTAAAAGTTTGTAAACATAGACCTTGGCGATCGCCGCAAGTTCATTATTCTGAAGATGCTTAGGAATCATCAATGTTTCATCGTAGGTCTTGCCGATTAAACAATCTGACTGAATACAGATTTTCTTCAAGTTATTTACAGTCTGCTGCATCATATCAAAATAAGCCTGAGCCGAATATTGTTTCGCCTGTGCCATCACAGCACTATAAGTTGCTATTTCGGTCTCCCAAGTGTCTAGTTCCACCCCACCGAAAAAGTTGGATTCGAGGTAATTGAGTATGCTATAGCCAGATTGTAAAAAATTTCCTGTTTCCATCGCCGCCGTATAGCTACCTTTCAGCGTCGGTATCGTTGCTCTTATAGCTTCTTGGCGATGCTGAATAAAACTGCCAAAAAAAGCTGAAATTGTGGCTTTGAGTTCGCCGACATTAAACCGATCGAGCAAATTCATCGCCAATTTACCAAAGCTATAGCCCATTTCCACCTGTCCCAAAAAGCCACATAATACCATTCCGTGAATCGCATACCCTACCGTCGATCCCGGTGCATTCCCAAAGTCGATCGATAAACTCACCATCATGGAACTAAGGGTGGGTAGCAATCCCGGCATTCCCAAACAAATGGGGGGAAATAAAGTTCCCAATAGTTGTATTGCTGCCTGAGTTGTGGCATCACTCATCACTGGTAGGTCAACGAGTTCTTCAATCCGTTTGCCACTTTGTTGGCCTGCAAGAGTCTGTAGCACTTGGCTAATTTTGGCTTCATCAGATGCAGTCGGGAATTCAACTCCCAATTGCCCCAAGGCATCTCTGGCCACTGCAATAGCTTCTAACATCTGACTCTGGGCTGTCAGTGCCATGATTTGAATTTCGTAAATTTTAACTTTGTCTAAAATTGTTTGAGCTGATTGCAACACCTGTGCTGCCATCTCTTCCATGCTGTCAAGATCGGCATTCAAATAAGCGGCTTCGGTAGCAGCAACATAAAGCTTCAGGGTAAATTGATACTGACTTTGCCAACAGTTAGCTGTCAGTAACTCAATCCCTGTTTGCAGATAGACTCTTGCCGCAGTGTATGCTGTAGAATTTCTGGCTTTCTGTCCCGCTTTTAAGTTAAGTTGGGCTAAATCTTCCCGTTCTTGCGGTTGAGTGATTAGCTCAATTCCTTGGTTTAAATGCAGGGCAATATCAAACAGTTTTTCTTCCAGTTCTACTTCCGAGGAACTGTGCAGTAGTAATTGTCCAATTTTGAGATGAGTTGCTTGTTTTTGCTCATCGGGAATCAGGGAATAGGAAGCTTGTTGAACGCGATCGTGTAAAAATTTGTAACTTGCTAATTGCTCATTGCTAATAGCTATTTGTTGATTTCTATTAGCAATGGACAAATAGCTATTAGCAGTTTCATCTTGATAAAACTTATAAACATCACTGAGCGGTAAAATCAACCCTTCTTGTAATGCTTTCCATAAATCAGCAGCCGTCTCAATTGAAGATTTTTCAGAAACAATTGCCAAGGTTGCTAAATCAAACTGATTCCCAATACAAGCACCTAGCTGCAAGACATTTTGAGTTGATTGTGGCAGCTTTCGCAATTGAAATGCCATAAAAGCAACAACGTCATCTGTAACTGCAAGAGTCGTCACCTGTACAATGTCACATTGCCAACAGCCTAATTCAAAATCAAATCGAATGAGATTATCTTGATGCAATGCTTTGAGAAACTGGGTTGCGAAAAACGGATTACCTTGAGTTTTTTGATGAACTAATTGAGAAAGAGGTAATGCTAAATTTTCTGTGCATTTAAGTGTATCGGCAACTAATTGATTTACTGTGACTTGATTGAGTGGTGCTAAAGTAATTGTATTAATAGTTGCTGATGTTTTTTTGATTTCGCTCAAAGTCAACATTAATGGATTTCCTGGATTGACTTCGTTATCACGGTACGCACCAATTAATAAAAGATACTTGGTATCAGCCATTAAAAGCTGCATTAAGTTCAGCGATGCCGAATCTGCCCATTGCAAATCATCTAAAAATATCACTAAGGGATGTTCAGCACTGGTAAAAACTTGGGTGAATTTTTGAAACAATAAATTAAATCTATTTTGTGCAGCATTTCCTGATAGTTCTATGCTGGGTGGTTGTTCACCAATAATTCTTGATAGTTCGGGGATAACTTCAATAATGACTTGTCCATTTTCTCCAACTGCCGATAATATTTGGTTTCTCCATTGCTGAATCTCTGCATCACTTTCAGTTAACAATTGTCCCATTAAATCTCGGAAGGCTTGCACAAATGCACTAAAGGGAATATTGCGTTGAAATTGATCATATTTCCCTTTGATAAAATAACCACGTTGTCTAACAATCGGTTTATGAACTTCGTTGACAACCGCAGTTTTCCCAATTCCCGAAAAACCTGCTACCAGCATCATTTCTGTTGCACGCAGGCTGACTCTTTCAAATGCTTGGAGTAGGGTTGATACTTCGGTTTCTCGTCCATAAAGTTTGTCGGGGATGATGAAGCGATCGCACACATCCCGTTTTCCAATTTCAAAACCCTCTATCTTACCAGAAACTTGTAGCTGATGTAAACAATTTTCTAAATCAAACTTCAGTCCCAATGCACTCTGATATCTGTCTTCGGCATTCTTCGCCATCAATTTAATGACGATATCTGAAATCACCTGCGGTATCTCATCTCTAATAACTGAAGGAGGTTGTTTTGCAATATGACAATGCACCAACTCCATTGGATCGTTTGATTGAAATGGCAATTCTCCAGTCAGTAATTCGTAGAAAGTTACACCCAAAGAATAGAAATCTGTGCGATAGTCAATACCCCGATTCATTCTGCCAGTTTGTTCTGGGGAAATATAAGCTAGTGTCCCTTCTAACACATTAGGATTGATTAATGTCTGCGTTTCTCGTGGTAGTAAAGATGCAATACTAAAGTCAATTAATTTGACTTGTTTGGTTTCTGGGTTAATTAAAATATTGCTAGGTTTGATATCTTTATGAATAATCCGCTCTTGGTAGAGTATATCTAAGGTGGTGCAGAGTGCGATCGCAATTCGTAAAAACTCTTCACCAGACGCGATATATCGCCCCCGATCGGAGGTTAAATAATCTTTGAGAGAAATCCCTCCAAAGTCTTCCATCACCAGCGCATAGCCATTCTGATAGGCTTGAAGGCTATAAGTTTGGACGATTAGCGGTGAGTTGAGATTTTTAGCAATGGTGTATTGATTGCGAAACGATAAGAGTTCGCTGAAACTTGGATAAGGATTTTTCAGCAGTTTAATCACCACTGGTAACGAGTCAGTTTCTCGATACCCTCGATAAACTAGAGTTCTAGAACCATTGTAAAGTTCTTCGCTGATGCGATATCTGGGAATACTGACAAGAGTGCTAACCATATATATTGCTAAATCCTGAAGATTTCCAGATTTAGTATTCCCAGATATCTGAAGCTGTTTAGCAAAAATCGCCAAAAATTACACCGGAATTTCAATAATAAATTCAGTACCTAGACCCAAAACCGAGTTACAACTTAATTTACCACTATGGGTTGATTCGACAATTTGCCGTGCGATCGCCAACCCCAAACCCGTCCCTTTACCGACAGTTTTTGTAGTAAACAAATGGTCAAACATTTTTTGTTGAACTGACTCACTAATCCCCTTACCATTATCAGCAATGATAATTTTTACGCAGTTATCTTCTAGTGAAGTTTTAATTTTAATTCGATTGCAGTTTAGCTGAACATCCTCAAAATCACGCCCATTATTTGATTCTTCTAATGCATCAATAGCATTGGCAAAAATATTCATAAATACCTGATTCAATTGACCAGGAAAACATTCAATTTCGGGTAGATATCCATAGTTTGTGATTACTTCAATTGCTGGACGCAGATCGTTCGCCTTCAAACGATGCTTCAAAATTAAAATTGTGCTATCAATGCCTTGGTGGATATTAAATAGAACCTTGTAATCTCGATCGGCACGAGAGAAAGTTCTTAAACTGGTACTGATATTTTTGAGCCTGTCACACGCCATAGACATAGAATCAATCATTTTGGGCAAGTCTTCTAAGCTATAATCCAAGTCAATCTCTTCAGCATGTTCAATAATTTCATCACTTTTATTGGGGAAACTTTCTTGGTATAGTCTGAGATGTTCAACAATATCAGCAACAGTGGGTTTAGCCTGTTTGAGACTAGCAGCTATGAAACCTAAAGGATTATTCATTTCGTGAGCTACACCAGCAACTAAATTACCCAAGGCTGACATTTTTTCACTTTGGACTATTTGTAATTGGGCATTTTGTAGATCGTTTAGTGCTTGTTGCAAATCGAGTGATTTTTGGCGTAAGTCAAGTTCTGATTGTTTGCGTTGCATAGTTTGCCGATAAGCATCGCTAATATCTCGCATCACAACTACTGCACCAAGTTTGTTACCCGAAGCATCAATAATCGCTTGTCCACTTGCTAACAAGATTCTCGTAGAACCATACTTCGGTGCAATGATCATTTCAACATTTTGGACAATTTCTCCTTGGAAAGCGCGAAACAAAGGAATTTCGGTTGTTGATAAAGGTGTTTGACCATCAGGCTGATAGAGATTGAAGTGTTCTGCCCATTCTTCTGGTGGTAATGATTCTACTGGTAAGCCATGAAATTCACAAGTTGCTTTGTTAAATAGGGTCAATTTGCCACTAGCATCACAAACAACAATCCCATCTGTAATATTTTGAATGATGGCATTCAAGAACTCTCGTTCTTTAGCTAAAGATGCTTCGGTCTGTTTTAATTGTGCTAGTGATGCTTGTAATGACTGGGATTTTTCCTGTTCTCGCTCAAAAAGTCGCACATTTTCGAGAGAAATGGCCGCTTGGGCGCAAAGTAAGTTGAGGAGTTCGACGCGATCGCTTGTAAAGGCTCCAGTTGCTAAATTATTTTCTAAGTACAATATGCCAAGCAACTTCCCCTGATGCAAAATTGGACTGCACAAGATACTCTTGGGCTGCTGTTGCTGAATGTAGGAGTCATTGATTAATTGCGGATGCACCGTGGCATCAATAATCACTGTTGGTTTTAAGCTGCGTTTGACAGTATTAATTAAGCCAACTGGCACATCCTGAGAGTCTTGCACAGGCTCTGGGTTGAGCAACATTGAGTAAAAATTGACGTGGGTAATTCCCTTATTTTTTACAGGGCTAAAAGAAAGCTGTGCTAGCGCCTGAATCAGTAAACGGCCTGACTCCAAAAGCATGAACACACACTTATCGGCTCCCGCATTTTCAATGACGATATGCAGCAATACCGAGAGCAGTTTTTCGAGTTCGATTTCGCCAGAAAGGGCTTGAGAAGCTTTGAAAATGGTAGCTAAATCTAAAGCAACAGAGATGCTACTACTGCTGGAAGTGGCGGAACTGGTGGAGGTGACACTCTCCAAGGCGAAGATCGTTTCGTTAGTTGAGAGGGGAGAACGGGTTTGCTGGAGAATGGGGGCGAGTAATTGGGGATAACGTTTTTCCAGGTCGGCGACTTTGGCTTTTGCACCCCAGCGAGCATAGCCGTAGTATGCTTGGGTCATATATTCCCCAGCTACCCGCTCTTTGCCCCAGTTAAGGTAAAATTTAGCGGCTAGCTCATTGGCAAGTGCTTCTTCTTGGATATAGCCGTGTTCTTTAGCAAGAGCGATCGCGCGATCGGACAAATCTATTGTCTCGGCTTTGTTGCCTTGCACTTGCTCTCGTTCCGCCTCGACTAGATGAAACTTGTGCAGGTAATTTTCTGGAGCATGTTCAGCCCACTTTTTCATCTTTTCCTGATTTTTAGCCACCCGTTGCAGAATGTCTTGCTGTTCTGCCTCAGAAACCTGAGCATAGATTGCTAGGTGAGCGAGAGAATCATAGGTGTAGCAGAGCGGAACTATGAATAAGCCTGTAGCGCCATCTATATAGTTTTCAGCAGCGATCGCATTTTCCACCGCTAACTCAAATTTGCCAAACATGTAACACAAACCAAGTTGGCTGGCATAGAAATAATACAGCGCAGTCCGATCGCCCGATCGCTGGAGGGCTGGTATAATTACCTCTCGATTAAAGGCATCTCCACTAAGCTGCCAAGGTTCAGCAGAATCGCCAATCATATTCAAAATTGCTTGCTGAAAAACGGTCAGATGACTGGTAAGACCTTCTTGGTTGAGGTGTGCAAGCTGATCTCGGAAGGCAGCGCTCTCTCGGCTGAGATTGCTTAGTTCTTTGCCCATAAACCAACAGTAGGAGATGTAAATGAATCCGCAAATAGCAGACGATTCTAAATCTCCTGTTTCCAATCCAACTTCATAGCCTTCCCGGAGAAACGGTAAGGAGTTATTGAGCGGCTCTTTCCAATGCCACACACTACAATAAATTCCGACATAGACTCTGGATTTTAGTTCTTTGGCATTGAAATGTTCGAGTAACAAAAGTGCTAGTTGGGCACACTCGTAGCCAAAGTCAATCTCTCCTACCATCCCACAAAGGATCAATCCATAGTAAGCATAGCCAATGGCAGAAAATGAGGTATTGCCATATTGAACTGATAAATTTACCTGCTCGAGGACAATAAACGGTAAGAGCGCTGGACTGACAACAAAGGCAGCAGAAGAGACAGCAGCAAGAATCCTGATAACCGCTAATTTATTAGGGTTTTCGATTTCGGGCAGAGTCATTAAGTCCAGAAGTTGCCTTCCAGCCAGAATCGATTTAGTCGCCTCGAATACCTGTGCAATATCTAATTGACTGGGTTCCTGTGGAAAACTCGTACCTAGACGCTCTACAATCTTCAGAGCAATCTGCACTGCCTCTATAAATTCATGTTGGGCTTGAGCAGCTTGAATTTGAACTTCATAAACCTTGACCGTATCCAACAGGTTTCGAGAGTGTTCTATAATCGCTGTTGCCAATTGTGTCATCTGCTGAAAGTTGCCGCTCAGGTAAGCGGTTTCAGTGGCAGTTTCGTAGAGGGCTAAGGTTAACTCATACTGCGTTTGCCACATATCCTCAGTTAAGAAGGCGATTCCTGTGGTGCAATACTCAAATGCGGCTGTATAGGCAGTTGCGGCTCTGGCTTTTTTTCCAGCTTTCAGATTGAGTTGGGCGAGTTCTATTTGCTCAGATAGATTGACAATCAGAGATTTGCCGATATTAAGTTGGTTAACAATTTCAAACAGTTTTTCCTCTTGTTCGGCAACGGGCGTATGAGTCAGTAATAGTTGCCCAATTTTTAGGTGCGCGATCTGTTTTTGTTCGTCTGGAATCAGGCAATAAGCAGCTTGCTGGACGCGATCGTGCAAGAATTTGTAAATTGTCCTGTGTCCATTGTCATTTGGACTTTGCAAATGACCAATGACCAATGACGAATCTTGATAAAACTTGTAGATATCATTAGTTGGAATGATAAATCCTTCTTGCAGTGCTTTCCACAAATCCGAAGCGGTTTGAGTCTGCGACTCTTCAGAAACGATCGCCAATGTCGCCAAATCAAACTGATTGCCAATAGAGGCTGCCAGTTTTAAAACATCTTGAGTGATGTCGGGCAATTTCTGAAGCTGTTGGGCCATAAATTCCACCACATCATCAGTCAGAGCCAGCGATCGCACTTGCGCCACATCACACTGCCAAAAACCTACCTCCCAATCAAAGGTAATCAGCCCATCCTCATACAGCGCTTTTAGAAACTGAGTCGTGAAAAAAGGATTGCCTTTGGCTTTTTGATAAACCAACTCTGTCAACGGCAATGCCTGTTTTGTTGTGCAACTGAGAGAGTCGGCGATTAAATGGTTGACATCTGCTTGACTCAAGGCAACTAGGGTTAAAGTACTGATACAGGAGGATGCTTTTTCAATTTCATCTAGCTTCAACATCAGTGGATGAGCTGCAAAAACCTCGTTATCGCGGTATGCGCCGATAATGAATAGATAGCCGCAATCACTTTGGCCCATCAACAGCTTTAGCAAATTGAGTGATGCCGAATCTGCCCACTGTAAATCATCGACAAACATCACCAACGGATGCTCTCTGGTCGTGAAGACTTGAATGAACTTTTGGAACAGCAGATTGAAACGGTTCTGTGCCCCACTGCCCGATAGTTCAGCGATCGCAGGCTGTTTGCCGATTATCTGCTCTAGTTCAGGAATCACCTCGATCAGAACTTGCCCATTCTCTCCAACTGCTGCTAAAATCTTGCTCTGCCATTGCTCTAGTTGGATATCGCTTTCATTAAGCAACTGTCCCATCAGGTCACGAAAGGCTTGCACAAAAGCAGATAGAGGAATATTGCGGTTGAATTGGTCATATTTCCCTTTGATGAAGTAGCCGTTCCACCGGACGATCGGCTTATGTACTTCATTAACGACTGCGGTTTTGCCAATACCAGAGAAACCTGCCACCAGCATCAGTTGGGAGCCACCATTGGCCACATGACCAAATGCCGCCAATAACGTCTGCACTTCTGATTCCCGTCCGTAGAGTTTTTCGGGGATGAGAAAGCGATCGCTGATATCGCGCTGTCCCAACTCAAACCAGGTGTGCTTGCCTGTTTCTCGCCACTGTTCTAGGCAGGTAACAAGGTCATGTTTAAGTCCCAGCGCGCTCTGATAGCGGTCTTCGGCATTCTTCGCCATCAGTTTGCGGACAATCTCGCCCAGCATCAAAGGTAAATCGGGATTCAAATCGCAGAGGAAGGGTGGAAGCTTGGCAATGTGGCAATGTACCAACTCCATCGGGTCATGGGACTCAAAGGGCAGTTCTGTGCTCAATAGTTCAAAGAAAGTCACACCTAATGAATAGAAGTCGCTGCGGTAGTCAACGCCCCGGTTCATCCGTCCGGTTTGCTCTGGGGAAAGATACACCAGCGTTCCCTCCAGTCCGTTAATGCTCTGGATCTCCTGGGTTTCTCGTGGTAAAAGCGAGGCAATACTGAAGTCAATCAGCTTAATTTGTTTCGTGTCTGGGTGAATCAGGATGTTGGCTGGCTTAATGTCTTTGTGAATGACGCGCTGTTGATGTAACAGGTGTAGCGTGTCTAGCAGTTGTAGAGCAATTCCTTGGAATTGCTCTAAAGTCAATGGTCGTCCTTGGGTAAATTCCCGCAAAGAAATGCCGCCAAAGTCTTCCATCACTAAAGCATAGCCGTTGCGATGAGCTTCTAAGCTGTAGGGCTTGATGATCTGGGGAATATCTAGGTTTTTAGCGATCGCATATTGGTTGCGAAACTGGACTAATTCGCTAAAACTGGGGTATTCTCGTTTTAAGAGCTTGATGACAACTGGTTGGCGATCGCATTCTCGTACTGCCCGATACACTTGAGTCCGAGAACCTAAATAGAGTTGCTCTATGATTTGATAGCCAGGGAACCTTAAAGTTTCATCAACTCTTGCAATCATAATTTTTTACCATAATTTCTTGTCTAAGGCTTATAATTCCCCAGACAACATCTTGCTTAACAAGCGTTATAAAAGTTATAGGTGTTAGGTCTTGGGCATTCGGGACTAACAGATCGGCCTTTGAGCTTCGTAAACGAGTTTTTGATCCTTGATAAATCTTAAAGTAGAGACTCTATCCGCAGCAAAGTTGATAAATCTAGAGAGGCTAAGTGTTGATAAGCTCGATCTATGACACGCTTACCTCTGAGAAAACCTGTATTCGCTCCCGGACAAATGTAGCAGAGTGTTTCAGGTGTAAAACGTTCTAATAATAACTGAAGACTCTTAATTTGTCGCCGCCAGTGAAAAGTTTTAGCTGTGCGTAATGGTACTGGCTCACCCTTCTGATTAGGAACTAAATGGCGACCAGAAAACAATATACCTCCAAGCTGACTGTAGTATAGGCAAGATGAGCCGGGAGAATGACCTGGTGTCCAAATTACTTGTGTTGCAGCATCAAGAGTGAATTTCTGACTAAAGGTAGTTACGGTTAAGCCTGGTAATAAATAAGCTTCTTGTTCTTGCATCAGCACCTCGCAGCCAAAGGTCTGCTGAATTTCAGCGGCCTTGCCAATAGCGCCTCGATGGGTAAGAAATAACCAACGCACGCCTCCATGCGCGGCTAAAAAATCTTGATTTGTTCGATCTAAGGTAGGGCAATCTATGAGGATATTGCCTTCATTTCTTACAATAAAATAAGAGGTTCCTCCTAATGTGTCCCGATTGGGTGGAAAAGCAAAAATGCTCTCTTGTGCGAATTCCGATTGCAGAGAACTTCCGCTAGGTACTTCGTCCACGAACACAGACCGTGGTGGCTTAGTTGTATGACTTGGGTGTTGAGGTAAAGGGCACATAATAAAAGAACCGACTCAGGAGTTGTGGATAATCTAGTTACAGTGGGGAAATTCCCAAAAATTCCATAGCACTGTTAACCGTTCGTAAAAAAATTGGGGTTTGAGGTCTACTTTGTAGTTAATGCTATGGTGCTAAAGCTACTGGTAGGGTGTTTTGTCAAAATTACTGAAGATAATATGGGATTTTGGTTTTTGTTTCTCCTCCTACTGGGGCTAGCTACTTATCTAATGGTGCAGCAAAGCGTCGCTAACATCACCCGCACGCCAGTATGGTTGTTATGGCTGGTTTTAATGATACCAGCATTGCTGTTGAGTGGATGGACGCTGATGTACGGAACTAAACTACCTCCACCACCAGGGCTGATCGTCTCGTCGTTATTTGTCTGCACACTGTTGTACTGGATCTTGTTTCAATGGGGGCGGAGAGTGCCAACAGATACACAGACCCAAGCCCAAGCCCAAGCCTCAGAATCACAGCCGACTATCCAGCCTACCGCAGAACCAATAGTGCGTCCCATTGAGCCAACGGAAGAAACCCAACTGCGAAATTGTTTTCCTTGGTCTGTATATTACGTTCAGAATATTGAGTATCGACCACAATCCGTAATTTGCCGCGGTCAATTACGAACTAAAGCTAGCAACGCCTACCAGCAGATTAAGACTAATATTGAAGCACAATTTGGCGATCGCTTCCTGCTGATTTTTCAAGAAGGTTTGAATGGCAAACCTTTCTTTGTGCTGGTTCCCAACACTCAAGCTGCTAAAGAGAAAAATACACCACGACGCGACCAGGAACGCTTAACTCGACCAGGATTAGCACTTCTATTACTAGTAGCTACTTTGATAACTACTACCTTGGTGGGAATGGAAATTGCTGGTGTTTCTCTTCCGCCTCTTTGGGAAATTAGCTCTTTGTTCAAAGTTTTATCTAACCCAGATGTCCTATTTAAGGGATTACCTTATGCTTTAGGACTGATGACTATTTTGGGCATTCACGAACTTGGGCATTATTTAACAGCTAAATCCTACAAGATTCGCTCCACCTTACCTTACTTTATTCCCGTACCTTTCTTCTTGGGAACTTTTGGTGCATTTATTCAGATGCGTAGTCCCATTCCTAACCGCAAAGCTTTATTTGACATTAGTATCGCTGGCCCAATTGCAGGCTTTGTCGCCACCTTGCCATTACTAATATGGGGCTTGGCTCATTCTGACATAGTTTCTATAACTGAAAAAACCCGACTTTTGAATCCTGATGCCCTGAATCCGAAGTATTCAATCTTACTAGCACTACTCTCGAAGCTAGCCTTGGGAAGTCAGCTAACGGCAAAATCAGCCCTTGATTTGCATCCAGTTGCAGTAGCTGGTTTTCTGGGACTAATTGTCACAGCTTTAAATTTAATGCCTGTGGGACAATTAGATGGAGGTCATATTGTCCATGCGATGTTTGGACAACGAACTGCGATCGTCATTGGGCAAGTTGCTCGTATTCTCTTGCTATTACTTTCGTTAGTTCGGGAAGAATTTTTGATGTGGGCGATTATCTTATTATTTATGCCGTTGATTGATGAGCCGGCACTGAATGATGTGACTGAACTGGATAACAAACGCGATATTGGGGGATTACTGGCAATGGCTTTGTTGATTGTAATTATTTTGCCATTACCGCAAGCGCTCGCTAACTTTTTGCAGATTTAAAAAATATCAACGGACTGGGAGATTCAGTCCCATCACTGATTTATTCTGTTAGGGGATAGCTAAGGTTTAGCCCATTCTGACTCCTGAGTTCTGAATTCTTCTTTAATAATTTCCAGGTTCAATGTTAACTAGTTTTTTAGAGCATCCCATGCTTCAATATGGAAGCAATAAATGAAAAATAATGGGCTATAGGACTCCTATTTGATTTTTGAACAAGATTCAGTACACATCTATACCCTTCTTTTCTGTTAAGAGTTCCCTATTCCCTGTTCCCTACCTACGCAGATAATTTCAGGAATCAAATCGGATTACTATATGCCACAGAAAGCAGCAGCTTTAAAGTTTGTGATTTTACTTGGTTTTGTTAGCCTTTGTGCTGATGCAACTTATGAAGGCGCACGTAGTATTACGGGAGCTTATCTGCAAGTTTTAGGAGCTAGCGGGACTGTGGTAGGTCTGGTAGCTGGATTTGGGGAATTGATTGGTCATGGCTTGCGCCTAGCGATCGGTTATCTCAGCGACCAGACACGTAAATACTGGGGAATTACAACTTTAGGTTACATTTTGAACACCGCAGTTGTGCCATTTTTAGCCTTAGCCGGAAGATGGGAAGTAGCCGCCGGTCTGATGATGGCTGAACGCACAGGTAAAGCAATTCGGACTCCGCCACGGGATGCTTTACTTTCTCACGGTGCGAGTCAAATCGGCAGAGGTTTTGGCTTTGGACTACATGAGGCAATGGATCAAACTGGTGCAGTTATGGGGCCTTTGGCTGTAGCTGCAATGATTTATTTCCAAGGAGAGTATCGCAATGCCTTTACCATTTTGATTGTCCCTGCTGTTTTGGGATTGATCGTGTTGATTGTTCTACAATTTCTTTATCCAAATCCCAGTGATTTTGAAGTAGAAATTGAGACAGATCGAGAAGAAAAACTGCCGCGAATATTTTTGATTTATCTCGGTGCTGTAGCGATTATTGCCGCCGGATATGCAGATTTTCCCCTCATTGCCTTTCATTTCCAAAAGCAAGATATCGCTTCTGGGCAAACAATTCCTCTGTTTTATGCTGTAGCGATGGGAGTGGATGCGATCGCAGCGCTAATATTTGGATATCTATTTGACCGAACTGGTATTTCTATTTTGATAGTTGCAGCTTTCCTTTCATCCTTATTTGCGCCATTGGTATTTTTAGGAAATACCCAACTTGCCCTTTTAGGGATAGCATTTTGGGGTATAGGGATGGGAGCGCAAGAATCAATTTTGAAAGCTGCGATCGCTGGGATGGTTCCAAAGAACAAGCGGGCTACAGCTTATGGAATTTTTAGCACTGGCTATGGTTTATCCTGGTTTTTAGGTAGTGCTTTAATGGGCATTTTATACGATCGCTCAATCACTGCCCTAATTGTCTTCTCGTCAGCAACTCAACTGCTAGCAATTCCTTTCTTTGTTTGGGTGAAATTGCATTTTAGTACCTCAAGCAGTGTGCCAGAAGCAATTACTAGCCAGGATACAATTTAACTAAACCCTGATTTTTAAGGTAGGGGCAATCCATGAATTGCCCCTGAACACGTATAGCGCTCTTCTATGACTCTGGAGAGAGAATAATCCAAGCGATTAGAAATCGCGGCTACACAAACTCTCGTCCGCCTGCGCGGACTAATCGCCAAAATAGGGTTTCAAATTTAATCTGACGAGAGTAATAAAAGAGCGATAGTTTCGCGTAATAGTCCGCTTAATCACTTACGATATGTCATTGCGAGTGAAACGGAGTGGAACGAAGCAATCGCTGCGGACTCTGCGATTACTTCACTTCGCTATCGCTGCGTTCGTAATGACAAGTATTTATCCAGACATGATATAAGTCGGCGATAAGCAGTGAGAATATGCTGTATTACAACTAACTCGATACTGAATTAGCCGCCTCGGAAGCCTTCGCAGCAGGTGGAAAACCACCCATACGAATCTCAGAAGTGAAGGAAGTAATACTAAATCCACCAAAACTCTTGAGGACATTTACCCGCATTCGCAAATTGGGGCTAGCAAACCACAGGCGCTCCTCTGACCAGATGTTTTCATCTTCTATAGTTAGAATCAAAGCACCATCACTGTCAAATTTATAGTGTCCAGTAACTGGAGTTTTCTGAGTATCAAGTGTTTCCCGCAGTAACTTACCTTGTCCCTGATTATCTGCATCAGGTACTGAAACTAACACAGTTGAACCACTATGTTTTGATTGATCCTTTTCCATTGTGCCATTCCAGTTAATTTTGATAGCACAGGAGGCGGAACTAGGATTAATTTCGTACTGTTGACACAGTTTTATCGCTTCTGGATGATCTACTGCCAGCGTCTCAATGATGATGTCTGACTTACTATTTTCAGATTCATTTAAAGCCAAATGTTGACTAGTTCGATGAGAAAACCATTTACCAGCACTTAACTGAAAAAACTCTTCAATATTCATGAATCAAATTACCCTGCATCAAAATGCTAAAATTCCCACTTAATTATTAAAAGGTAGCGGGAAGCTCTAATATTATTAAGCTTGATTGCCTATTTCCTCAAGCTGCTTGAGGCCAATTCTGGCTGCCTCAGCAACGTTAAAATGATTGTCTTTTTCTAAGTATTTTAAAGCTGAGACACTCTTGGGAGTAGGGAGATTACCCAAGGCTTCTGCCAAACGCTGCCTAACTAACCAATCATCTGATTGAGCGAAGCGCAGAATTTGATCGACAGATTCAATATCTTTAATTTCTCCTAGCGCAGAAATTGCAGCTTGTTGCAACACTACTTCTTTGCTATCCAATGCCTGAAGAAGAATTTGACGGGCCCGGGGGTCTTTAATATTACCTAGAGAAACGGCTGCACTAAAGCGTACTAGCCAATCAGTATCTTCATAAAAAGCCCGTGAAAGCACTTCAAAAGCTCTGGCATCGCCCAGATATCCTAAAGCACCAGCAGCATCAGCGCGGATGCCATAATCGGGGTCATTTTCGAGAATTTTGACCAGAATTGAATAACATTCTGGCGTTGGCTTGATTCCAAGGGCAAATATTGCCATCGATCGCAGTTGCAAAGATTCGTCGTCTAGTACCTTTTTAATCAAAGGGACTGCATCTTCAGGAGAAACATTACGCAAATTAGCAAGAGCTACCATGCGATCGCGTAAGTTCGGACTTTCTAACTGAGTAGAAATTTGTTGTAAGCTGAGAGCTGTCATTGAGTTCAAAGCATTTTCTTTACTTATCTTAATTTACCCGATCCTTTCATCAGGCTGTCACCTTAGTGAAGTAGGAGTTTGGCGACTTTACAAAATGGCTCAATTATGAATGAAAAATAAACAAATGTTACCTCCCGCTAGATTGTGCGGGTACTAATAGGTGTCGTTAATCCTATGTAAACCACTGGTATAGTGGGCTGAATTAAAAGCAAGGCTCAGAAGTGCCTGGTTTGTACGATACCTTTTTTGGGGAAAACCGCGCGTAGCTTGCTGAAGAGAACGGTTACACGAAAACACTTTCAAAGCAATTTTAAGAATATATTTGGCAATATCCGGCTATTTATTTAACCAGACTATTTGTAGAAGTCTGGTTCAAACTATATATTTAGACTAGGTTTGAAAACGGAGAGGGAGGGATTCGAACCCTCGTATACATTTCTGCATAACAGACTTTCCAGGTCTGCGCCTTAAACCGCTCGGCCACCTCTCCAGGTGCCACAAGTTACGATCTTACTATAGAATCCCAGAAAATGCAAAGATAAAGAAAGATATTCTTAGATTGAATCTGAAAGTCCTAATTCCACAACGCAAATCCAGATGTCTCGTACATACACAATTAAAGTTCGCGATCGCGCCACCGGTAAAACATACACCCTAGAAGTGCCAGAAGACCGCTACATCCTGCACACAGGCGAAAAACAAGGGGTGGAACTACCGTTTTCCTGCCGTAACGGGGCTTGCACCGCTTGCGCTGTAAGGGTTTTGTCGGGAGAAATTTATCAACCAGAGGCGATCGGATTGTCGCCAGATTTACGTCGTCAAGGTTATGCCTTGTTGTGTGTGAGTTATCCCCGTTCTGACTTGGAAGTGGAGACACAAGACGAAGATGAAGTCTACGAACTCCAGTTTGGACGCTATTTTGCTAGGGGGAAAGTTAAAGCGGGTTTACCGTTAGATGAGGAATAAACAATTGGAGGAGGCAGGGGGTAAGAGGCAGGGGACAGGGGGTAGGGGGCAG
>NZ_NOLK01000101.1:0-28032 GCF_002245985.1 Nostoc sp. 'Peltigera membranacea cyanobiont' 232 | reverse complement strand
CCCCAATCCCCAATCCCCAATGTAACGATTTGTCTAGCAGTTTCAGAGCGGATTTAGCATTTATGTAACATTAAATTAACGATAAAGATAAAGGAATTAATTCATGCCCTATACCAATGAAGAAGGCGGCCTTCTGAATAATTTTGCCCGGGAACCAAAGATTTATCAAGCAGAACCTCCCACAGAAGGGCAAAAACGAACTTATCTCATACTAGGAATCGCCGCTACAGCTTTGGTTGTCGCCTTGATTCTAGTCGCCTTCTTCGTTTCTAAGAGCAGTTGATCGTAAAATATTTTCAGAAAACTTCATCTTCTTTATAGTTTTTCAGGTTCCGATTTAAATAGGGGCCTGCTTTTTTATTTTTTGTTAAAATTGAACTGGCAATTAAAGTATAATTATATACTTATTTGTTTATATTTATAAAGGCTTAATTTATCCTGAGCAGCACAATATCTATTTAAAAATGATTTCTATCATGAGTTTAGCCCACTTGGATGCACCCAGAACGGTGATATATACTTTGTTTTGGCTCTTTAAGCGTGAATGATACTGCATACAACAATAATTCAACTTGGAATCGGCAAGTATACCACCGCCTGAAACTTGCCTTAAGTCTTGGCTTGCGACGACAACTTTTTTTAGCTGTATGTGATAATTTACACTTAAGAAATCAAGTGGCAGCCCGTCTGCATTCTACATTGGCTTATCCTGTTGGACAGGTGCTATATCGGTCATCAAATGCTCAGGAAAATAGCACTCCAGCCTATCCGCGATTAGTTACGTTACGTTTGAATTTAAACGACCCCAATCCCATAGTCCAGATAAATCAATGGTTGGCAAATTATCCACCGCCAATTGTTGGGGCATCAAAAGATACCCCTGGAAGACCTTTTCCAGTCCCAGCATTTCAGATTGTAGGTGTGGAGCATCTCACCAAGCAACCAGTCGCAACACAGCGTTTATTTTTACACTATCTTCGTTTAAGCGAACAATATTTTTCTACCCAAGAATCCAGCCGATTCCTAGAATCTAACTTGCTGTTGTGGATACCGCGCCCTTGGTTATCTGCCATCAAGCAATCAGCACCACAGTTTTGGCGTTGCCGGACTGGCGTATTTGTATTTGCTGGAGAACCCACACCAGCAACTCAAGCAGGCTATCCAGAACGTTTTTCACGTTCTGGAAGCTTGGATTTAGAGAATATTGAGCAGTCGATTATAGATGAATCAGTTAGCCAAGAAGAACTCAGAACGGTAGCCACCGAGTTCAAGTTTGAAAATAATTCCGATTTCCCAGCAGAAATACAAGAGAATGGCGTACATAAAGCCCAGGAAGCTACGCCACAACAGCAGGAATTTACTAATAGGTCTGGTAGTGGTAATGATAATCAATCGCTGTCATCTTTATCTTATGTTAGTAGCGAGTTAACAGAACTAGTAATAGCAACAATCAACACAAACTCTGCTCAAAATACTGAAGATTACTTACAACCGCAGCAGATTTTGCTGGAGATTGAAGAATTACACGAAAACCAAGTTCCAGGGGAGATACTAGCAGAAGCTTATCATCGCTTGGGTACTTTATACCGCCTTCGCATTGAGCAAGGAGATTCAACTCTAGAAAACCTGATGGTGGCAATTATTGCCTATCAGGAGGCAATTAGCTATGACGAAACTTCATCGCAACTTCCAGATATCTTGAATGATTTGGGCACACTCTACTGGATGCTATACCGCACACCACCCAATTCTGAGGAAGGGCAAACTTATATAGAGCAGGCGATAGAATTTTATCAATTGGCGTTAAAGATGATGTCACCTCAGACACATTCAGAAACTTACGCTCGTGTGCAAAATAATTTGGGGACAGCTTATGGTGATTTAGCTCGTTTTTCTCACCCATCTGAAAATTGGCAGCAAGCAATTTTAGCTTACAGTGAAGCACTCAGCTACCGTACAGCCGAGATGGATTCATTAAAGTATGCGGCTTGCCAGAACAATTTAGGTACTGCTTACTGGCATCTAGGGCAATACAATCAACCAATTGTGCATTTAAAGAAAGCGATCGCAGCTTACAACGAAGCACTTATACACTACAACCCCGAAGAAGAACCGCTTAAGTATGGCATGATTCAAAATAATATCGGTACTGCTTGTTGGAATCTGGCACAATACGAACAACCTGCCCAAAATCTCCAGCTAGCGATTAATGTCTATAGTGAAGCTCTCAAATATCGCACTCCAGCTAATGTTCCTAGTGCCTGCGCCGCTACACAAAATAATCTGGGTACTGCCTACTGGCATTTAGCAAACCTATCTCAGACAACTAAACAGGCACGGCAAAACTACCTACAACTATGCATCAGCGCTTACGAAGAGGCCATAGACTTGGCTCACTCATTGAGCGATACTCTTTTAAGTTTCGATTTGCTTGCCTCTTATAATAACCTGGGACTAGCACATTATCAGCTAGTAATAGATAAGTCATTTAATGGTGACAAAGCAACACGTTCTCAACACCTAGAAGTAGCATTAGAAAACCATTTAAAAGCCTTAAAAGGATTAAGCAAACAACCCGAAGCTTATCAAACAACTTTTACTTATGTGGTAAAAACTATTCGCGCTTTTCATAATGAATTAGGGATACAGGGACAAAATCTGGCTTTATCTAAAATTCCTAGTCAGTTGTTGCCAGAGATTTTGTCAAAGTTATAAGAAAAACGCTGAAAACTCTTGAAAAATAACTTGATATAAACTTGACAATTAGTCAGGGCATCAATTAAAGTAGCCATGTCTACAACGGGCTACAATACTGCTCGGTTAAGCATTTTTAACTCGGAATCGGGTTTGGGGAAAAGGGTAAAGGGTAAGGGTTAAAGGTTTTTTCTTTCCCTTTTCCCTTTCCCCTTTTCCCCTTAACCGAGAAGTATTGCAACGGGCTACACCTACACAAATAGTTTTCTAATTATAAAATGGTAAAATATTTAAACAATTCATAAATTTAGCTTAATAAATATAAATTTATTGTTAAACAAACTTAAATAAGTATAAAGTCTTTATAAAAATTACAATAAGATATTGGCGTATTTTCAGTAAATTCACTAACGTAGACTAGACATCTAGTTGAAAAAAGCTCAAGGATGAGAATTGAAACCTAAGTTATGAAACTAAGTTTGATTTTTGCAACTGCTATATCTAGTTTTTTTGTGAGTGCAACCACAGGATTTAGTTTCTCTGGTCAAGCAGATGCTCTCACTTTTTCTGGTATCTCTAGTGGTACATGGGGAGAACCTACTCCAGGAAGCATCGATACCAATCCCGTATATACAGGTGTGGGAAGCAACACATTTACTTGGGGCGATGCTAATGTTTGTCCACCAAATCCAAGTACTCCTGGGTGTACAGTCACAGGCTCAAATAAACTTACCTTTAATGGAAGTTCATTTTCAGCAGACATCAACTCTGCATTCAAAATAGCTGATTTGACTTACTTTAATGGAACGGTACTCAAAGGTACAAGCGTTGAATTTGTACCTTTAAATCTCAATGTATCCTTCAACCCTCCCACTGGAATCAGCCAAGTTTTTAACTTCAAGTTGCATCTAGTAAATACACCTAATGACGCAACAGATGCTGAAGATAATGCAGACTTTGTATTCATAGACAAAAATTTGAGCGATCGCAGTTTCACCTTTGAAGGCAATAAATACACGCTTGAGCTAACTGGCTTTAATTCAGATATTCCCCAGATAAGTGTTAAGGCTCTTGAAGGAGGCACAAGTAGAACAGCTATTTATGCCGAAATCAAACCCATACCCGAACCTGCAATGATAGCGGGTATATCACTGCTAGGGATATATCTGATATCTCGGAGAAAATTCTGGGAGAATAAATACTAAGAGCTTTAGCGGTTAGAACAGTTGCTTCTGTTCGCCTTTAAAGATGTAATTAAACTAGGAAATTTTTCGGCTTCAATATGAGCTTTATAGCGGTTATCATCTTTGCGGGAAACTCGACGAAGTAGTACGCTAATTTACTCAAGTTAGATCGCTTTTTGTGTATAATACAAAATTAAAACCCGCGCTAGCGGGTTTTGTTTATATGGTCGTCCGACTTCTAATTGCCAAGACATAATTTGAATTTGGCTAGTTGCGATCGCTTGACCTTGACCGAGGTATCAATAATCCAATATACGTACCGACAGCAAATTTTGTTAAATCGAGAAATGGAGGGCGACTCTTTTCATCGATAATTGCAAGAGTGAGAGAACCAATCACCATAATCAGCGTTACAACAGCCAGCACTTCATCTCTTGAAGGAAATTTCTTAGATAACATTGACCCACTCCCAAATCGTTTGAATCACTACATCCCTAGCTTTACAGGCGGGTGGTTGTTGTAGGCTTAAATATAGGCTTGTGATATGAGTGAGTTGTGTAAGTAGGTGGGTGAGAAAATTTATAACTATGTCATTGCGAACGCAACGAAGTGGAGTGAAGCAATCACAAGGTTTTCACCGCTTTTACTTTTCGTTACATAGTTATATTTATTTGTGCCTGCCTACTTATGCGATGAGGATGAATTGCCAAATAGACAGTTAGAATCAGCAAAAGTCTAGTGGTTAGGTTATGTCCCTACTATTGATAGCCTTCTAACCCCAACTCATGCTTTTGCACCTGATTTTAGTCTTGACCTTTCTTTGGTCAATGACTTGAATCTTGTACGTCCTCACAGTTGTCATCACCTTGACCTTAATTCAATATCTGACTACCAGTTGCAGAAAGCGCTCCAACCACCGTTAAGAAAGCGAAAATATTTTCCAAGTCCTAGCAAATCAATCTAGAATATAAATACAGAGTTCGCAGTTAGCCCATTCGCCTCTATTCAATGGCTTAGATATGTGGACATAAGTAATAAAACAGCATTTGGGAACAAAACGATCCCCATTTACGTCGCATAAATGTCTTGCCTCTGATTTGAGTGACGCACATTAGCAGGATACAAGTTATGAGGTGCGATCGCGCAGACTCCCATCATAATAAGTACTTTTATCTTCGGAATACGCTTATAGACAGGTTCAAAAACAGTCAGAAACAAACTCAGTAAATCACCGTCATTACACATATCACACACACAAAGGAAAACCCTCTTATGACTCGCCTACATCAATGGAAATCTGGAACTGCTGCACTTATGGCAATCGCCGTTACCACAAGCATCATTAGCCCTCTATTCAGCTTTGCTCCTGCAAATGCACAATACAACAGAACTAGTCAATATGGAAACGTTACCATTCCATCTGGGGTAAATTTTCCTGTCACCTACGATAAAGAGACAATTACTATTGCTCCTGGGGAAAGTAAATCTATAACCTTGAGAATAGCCAATGACATTATCGACAAAAATAGAAATGTCTTAATTCCTGCTGGAACTAAAGTAAATGGACGGCTAGAATCTGTTGACTTAGATAATTATTCAAGAAATACAGATGATAACCAAGGAAAAGGCGTGCGGTTTATCGCTCAGGAATTAGAATTTTCTAATGGTCAGCGTCAGTCGATTAATGCAAGTTCTCGGACATATACCACAACTCAAAGAGTTTCACAGGGGCCTAGCACCAGTCAAGTTTTAACTGACGCAGCTATTGGTGGAGGTGCTGGTCTTTTAGGTTCACTAATTACTGGTAACAACAGAATTGACGACTTAAAACCTGTTCTTGGTGCAGCTGCGGGTGCGGGTGCGAGTGTCCTGTTGCGGAAAAAAGAAGTAAATGCGTTTGTCATCAGACCCGCACAAGATTTAAGGCTCACACTGAATTCTAATTTGAATTTAGTACCACAATCCCGCTACTAGATTTAACTCTATTCAAGTCGTGAGTTTAATCATCCATGATTTGCGATCGCCACTTTAAATATAGTGTGCGATCGCATTCATTTTTAGACCTAAAAAAATTTATTTAACAGCAACTACTATACCTCTATATCGTCTTAATCAGTATCGATACTTATTGAATTACGTTATCAAAAGAGCTAAAAAAATCGGCTTTATTTTATTCTCTATCTAAAAGAGTATTCAAAATTACGTAATATCCTGATACTTTTTGTTAAGTAGTAGTGATAAAGGAGCCTTTTCTTGTGGCGATTCAAGGTTTTAGTTTAAGCACATATCTTGCAATTCCCGTGGTGTTAAGTCTTTTGGCTCAGGGAGAAAAGATAAAAGCATCTTTAGTTGAAAACGTCCGTCAGATATCCACTAACAAGGAAATGAGCCTATCTAGCCGCGAGCTAATTAGCGCGAATTCAACACCGAAAACATACTACGTTAGTGGTACTGGAAACGACAAAAATAGCGGACTTTCTACTTCATCCGCATTTAGGACAATTCAAAAGGCAGCAGACCTTACCAACCCTGGTGATACAGTATTGATTATGAACGGGGTATACACAAATATACCCAATACTGGAAGTGTAGTAAGTATTAAACGTTCTGGAACTGCAAATGCATGGATTAGGTATAAAGCATATCCTGGACATTTCCCAAAAATTCAGCACAATACATGGAACGGGATTGTAATTTCAAATGGAGCTTCATATATCGAGATCAATGGATTGGAGGTTGTTGGGAACAATGCCAACATAACCCTTGATTATGCGATGAGTGAGAAGACTAACAAACTAAACCCACTGACAAATGGAAACTGCATCAATATTGACGGACGAACCAGTGGTCATGTTCATCACATCCGTATTCTGAACAATAAAGTGCATGACTGTGGAGGAGCAGGTATTTCAGCGATTCAATCAGACTATGTGACAGTAGATAATAATGTGGTGTTCAATAATGCCTGGTATGGTGTTTATGGTTCTAGTGGTATTTCAATGTTGAATAGTTGGAATTTTGACAAAAACCAGGGATACAAGATGTTTATTACCAACAACAAGACTTACAACAATCGCATGTATATCCCTTGGATTGCAGTCGGAAAGATCACAGATGGTAATGGCATTATTCTCGATACTTTTAGAAACGATCAGAATAACTCAAAATTGGCTGCATATACAGGAAGGACTTTAGTTAAAAACAATCTTACATTTAATAATGGTGGTTCAGGTATTCATGCATTTTCAAGCGATCATGTTGATATTGTAAATAACACGGCTGTTTTAAATAATCAGACTCCAGAAAATAAAGGTGGGCAAATATTTGCTTATTCATCATCTGATGTCAAGATTCTAAATAACATTTTCTATGCTTTTCCTGGCAAAGATGTTAATAATAACACGAAAAATCAAAACGTTATTTACGATTATAATATCTATCTCAATACTTCTAAGATAAGTGTTAAAGGGCCTCACGATATTGTTGCAGACTCAGAGTTTTTGAGTAAGCATCCCACTCTTGAAAAAATATCTGATAATTGGAAATCGCAGCTAGATAAACAAAATCCGCCAAAGCGGACTTATGTAGAGTCTAAGTCGGCAGGTTTTGTTTGTGGATCGTTGACTTATAGCCTGCAAGGGAAACCCATCCAAGTGGGATGCTCTCCGCTATCTTTAGCTCAAACTGCTTTTTCTGATGTTTCATCTAACTATTGGGCGGCACAATTTATTCAACAATTGTCACAACGAGGTGTAATTGCCGGATTTCCTGATGGTAGCTTCCGCCCTGAAGAATCGGTCACACGCGCTCAATTTGCCGCTATGATCGACAAAGCTTTCCCAAAATCACAGCAGCGACAGGCGATCAATTTTGCTGACGTTCCCAGCAACTACTGGGCATCCAGTGCCATTCAGCAAGCCTATACCATTGGTTTCTTATCTGGATATCCCGGTAATCGCTTTGAGCCTAACCAAGCTATTCCCCGCCAGCAGGTTTTAGTTTCCCTCGCTAACGGTCTGAAACTTACTTCTGGTGGTAATACCGAAAGCACTCTGAAATATTTCAACGATGCCTCTAACATCGCTAGCTACGCTCGTAGCCCGATCGCAGCCGCAACTGAAAAGCAAATCGTTGTGAACTATCCTAATGTAAAGTCATTGAATCCAAGTGCAACGGCTACTCGCGCCCAGGTAGCAGCTTTTATCTACCAAGCATTGGTTAGTTCTAGCCAAGCCCCAGCAATTAACTCGCCCTATGTGGTGTCTAAACCTTAGCAATTAACTGCCTTATGTCGTGGCTGCTACTAGGTTTAACTGTATTCACGTCGTAACTTTAATCATCCCTGATATGCGATCGCCACTTTAACCCGGATTTCTCACCACACCTCTCAAAGCCCGTGCTTGTGCAGGGGAGCAGGGGAGCAGGGGAGAGTTCAATGTGCCAAGTTCAATCCCCTCTGCCCCTCTGCCCCTCTGCTCTATCAAACGCCTGAAGCTTGTGAGAAATACGGGTTTAACTATAGTGTGCGATCGCATTCATTTTTAACCCTAAAAATTAATTTGCCAGCAACTATTATACTTTTATATCGTCTTAATCAGTATCAATCTTTCTTGGAATACTTCTTTAATTAGGCTGACAGTTAATAGGGTAATTACACTACTCCTATTATCTGCTTCATTTGACATATATTTGGGAAAATTGACTGTATTACTAAAGTAATGGTTTTTACAAAACACAGAAAAAATTGGGAACCAAAGATATTAGCAATTGTCTAATTAATTAACAGTAAAAAAACTAATTGTCCCTGGAGTTAAAAATTAATGTTTACTTTAAATCGTTTGCAATCTGGAACAGCTGCACTCATGGCTTTGAGCATCACAGTCGGCACTGTAGCGCCTTTTATTACCGCTTCACCATCTTTAGCTCAAACCACTTTTTCTGATGTTTCATCTAACTATTGGGCGGCACAATTTATTCAACAATTGTCACAGCGAGGTGTAATTGCCGGATTTCCTGATGGTAGCTTCCGCCCCGAAGAAGCAGTGACACGCGCTCAATTTGCCGCGATGGTCAACAAAGCTTTCCAAAAATCACAGCAGCGATCGCCAATCAATTTCGCTGACGTACCTAGCAACTATTGGGCATCGAGTGCTATTCAGCAAGCCTATACCATTGGTTTCTTATCTGGATATCCTGGTAATCGCTTTGAGCCTAACCAAGCTATTCCCCGCCAGCAGGTTTTAGTTTCCCTCGCTAACGGTCTGGAATATAGTCCCAGTGGCAATACCGAAAGTACTCTGCAATACTTCAACGATGCCTCTAACATCGCTAGCTATGCCCGTAGCCCGATCGCAGCCGCAACTGAAAAGCAAATCGTTGTGAACTATCCTAATGTGAAGTTCCTGAATCCGACTGCAACCGCCACTCGCGCCCAGGTAGCAGCTTTTATCTACCAAGCATTGGTTAGTTCTAACCAAGCCTCAGCAATTAACTCGCCTTATGTCGTGGCTGTCGGGTCTACTACTCCAACACCTGTATCAGTCACAATTCCTCAAGGGACTGCTATCCCTGTAAAGTATGACAAGGCAGAAAAAATTCTGGTTACAAAGGATGAAACAGCGCCTTTAACATTGACAGTATCCCAAAATGTGGTGACACAAGACGGATCTGTAGTGATTCCGGCTGGTAGTCAAGTTATTGGTCAACTCAAACCTGCTACAGGCGGTTCTCAATTCGTTGCTGAAAAATTGGTTTTGACCAGTGGTCAAGAGTATCAACTTAACGCTACTTCTGAAGTGATTACCAAAACTGAAACCGTGAAGAAGGGTACTAGCATTGGTTCAATTATTAAGGATACTGTATTAGGCGCAGGTGCAGCGACTGCGGTATCTGCTGTAACTGGCGATCGCGCGATCGCCACAGAAGAAGTCTTGGGTGGCGCTGGTATCGGTGCGTTGGTTGGTCTGTTCTTCGGTAAGAATAGTGTTGATTTAGTGGCAATTGACCCAAATACTGATTTACAAATGACAATCAATCAAAACTTGTTGGTTTCACTAAGATAGTCATTAGTCATTAGTCATTAGTCATTGGTCATTGGTCATTAGTATTTATAAAGGAAAAATGACCAACTCTTAAGTTCAGTTATTAGCCATTATGACAAAGGACAAATGACTGACTAATTTTGAACTTCCGGCAACCAAATAATAAAAGTAGTCCCTGGTGCATGGGGTGAAGTTAGCTTAGAGTTGATTGCAGGGCTGAAAACCTCGATTTCGCCCTGCATTTGCTCTATTAATTGTTTAGCGATCGCTAACCCTAAACCTGTGCCAGGGATTTCTGTTTGCGCTTGTACACCCCGATAATGCCGTTCTCCAAGATGTTCTAAATCTTCGGGTGGAATACCAGGCCCGTTGTCACTGATGATAATTCCTTGAAAATTAGCTTTTTCTTGCCCCGCCTGAATCAAAATTTTGCCCCCAGTGGGAGTGTATTTCAAGGCATTATCGATGATGTTAGTTAAAACCTCTCGTAATGCTTTGATGTTGGCGCGTACTAAGGGTGAATTCTGTTGAATTTCAGTTATTATTTTTAGCTTTCGCTCTTGGGCGATTGCTTTAGCTGATATTAATAATGGTTCTAATATATCTGCTAACGAGCAGTCAACTGCTTTATCTCCCGTTCCTGGCAATAATAACGGCGGTTTAGCGGATTTTTGGATAGTTGCTTCCACAAATACTTCATGTTCGGGTAGATGTAGCGGTGCTAAATCTTCCTCTGTCAAGTCAATTACTTGATCGAATTGTTGCAGTAATTCTTGGAGGCGATCGCTTTCCCGCACGATACTATTTGCCACATCCCGGTTGGTGTCTCCCGGTCGGAGTCTCTTCAATAGCAGTTTACCAAAAGTCCGCAACGCTGTTAATGGGTTACGAAACTGATGCAATAGATTATCCAGCAAATCCCTCTGTTTTTCTTGGAGAATTTGTTGCTCGCGCAACTGATCCTCAAACCATGCCCGCCGTTGATCTAAGATACAAGCGATCGCTAATGTTTGGGCTATTCGTTGAATCTGACTTTCTTCATGTTCATTCCATGCCCGATCTTGCCTACCCGTCACCAGTAACCCCATCATCACACCCTCATAGACCAGAGGTAAAACAATTTGGTTGCCACTAAAGAGGTATTCCTCTTTTAGATGGGGTTGAGATGCCTCAGACTCCTGTGATGAGGTTGGAGATTCCGATCCTGCTGTCAATAACCTTCTGCGATCGTTGGGTAATATAAACACATTTCCAACTTGAAGTTGCTTGTGTACTTTTGTCTCAGCACTCTCTTCTCCTGGCGGTAATAATGCTGTTTCCGGGTAAATTACCACTGGAATCAGTTTGGCCTCACCAGAAGGAGTCTCTACCAATTCTTGTGTCAGGTACACAATACTTAAAGTTGCTCCCAGCCCTTGGGTTAGCAGCGCTATTTGCTCTCGACACAGAGCAATAAAATCGGAACTGGCAGACATTAACATTTTTTAGCTCTTGCTCAAGATTACAGATTTTGAGGCATGATGATAAGAGAGGATACTTAATTTTTACCTCACTCATTTGATAAAGCTTAACTAAAATCTTCTCAGTGATGGTTTGTTTGTACCAAGGGATTATATCTTTAGGTAATTTTGTTTTCTCTATTTTCAAAGATGTTAACTTTCTTGCATTAAAAGGTTAAAAACTATTGATATTTTGAACTAGAACTTATATAATGACGACGGATTTTGTAGCTAACACTACAATCTATAGCTTGAAAGAGGAGGACAATAGATTGGCAAGGAGACGCAAAAGGAAAAGTCGCCGTCGTCAAGAAGGACGGCGGATTCTGGAGCACGTGCCTCAATATAGCATCGAGAGCGGCGAAGAAAAACCTGTGACAGCAGCGAGAAGATTCATTCAAGCTGAAGGGATTTTGCCACCGGCGTTGCTACTCGTAAAGCGAAATGAACACACCACAGATCGTTATTTCTGGGCAGAAAAGGGACTGTTTGGTGCTCAATACGTAGAGGAAAACCATTTCTTGTTTCCTAGCTTGAGGGTATTAGAACCTTCGCCAAGTCAAGAAACTCTTGCCTTAGCTAGTCGGTAAAGCATAGACGGCCATCTGACGGATTGGATGTGGCTCCTGACTATCATTAACTAGCAAAATTGCTAAGTTTATGCAAAATTTAATTTTTTTTTAGTTTGGAGCTGATTTGCTTTTTAAGGCTAATCTAGGTAGTTGGAAAATCAACTAGTCTCAAACCAAGCAAGATTGCATGGGTTGATACTAATGTCATGATACAGAAGGGAGTGGGTATAGAGCCAAGCGCCTCCAAAAGCGCTAGTGAAGTTGTGTTCTAATGCCGTAAATTGTTAACCAAGCTCTGTCAACAAATTTAAGTTAATGAATTTAAATTTTTCCCCACGACATAAGTTGTGGGGAAAATTGACAAAGTAGAAGTCTTGATTTCCTCCTTCCTACTTTTCATTATCTAAAGATTAGATCGGGTCAGAAGTCTGCATATCACATTTAAAAAAACCAACAATTATTCACCAGCCTTAAGCTGTAGCGTCCTCTGTAACTCGCTGAGTTCATCTCGATGGGCAACTACAGTTATCTTGCTTGAGGAGGTTTGTTCGCTCTTAGTTGTTTCTACTTTGAGTGATACCTTCTCAAGTCTTCCAGATTTTTTCCAATAAAATAGACCACTTAAAGGCGACAGCAGTACCAGAGCCAGAACAAAGGTACTGAGGTTAGGAAAAAGCAGGTATACAACTAGCGATAGACAAACAATCCCAGTCGCTGCCAGCATAGTTAAAAATATAGCTAAGAACCAACTGGGGCGAACATTACCTTCAAAAGTCACTTTATTTTGTTCTCGGTCTAGCGCTGCCACTCGGTAAGACCGGGAGCGAAAATACTCTTTTAATTGAGACATTAAAGCAGCTTCGTCTTGCTCGGATACCAGTTGCACTGTTTGTATGCGGTCTTTAGTCGAGGCACGAATAAAGAAAAACAGTCCAACCGATAACAACAAGGTTAGCAGGAACGTAGATGGCAGAATAGCAGTATCCATAACTTATTGTTAGTGTTCGACTGGAGGAGACTTATCCATTATCAATTATTCGTTACTTTGTCCTCCTGTTGATGTAGTTAAGCCATTGAAAAGCTAAATCCTGCGCTTGAACTTGCCATTCTGGAGAAACTTGGTACATCCGTCTGGGCCGTCCTCGTCCTTCCAGTTTCTTCCAATATCCAGTGATTGCCTTTTCGTCTTCCAGAAATTTGATTGCACTATAAAGTACGGTATCCGAAAGCCGATAGGTTGGATATTCAGTTTCTAATTGCTCAATCAACTCGGTTCCGTAGGATTCACCTTGTAATAAAACAGACAGTATGTAACAAACTGCTACTTCCTGACAAAGGTAAGTTGGCGGAGGACTCTCAAAGAATTGATATATATCCTCTAGTTTCATGGTTAGTGAATGGCTAAAAAAATGCCTTAGGGTGAGGTCTACAATCCTTGTAGTCAGTATACAGTGCTACTGCTAAGTGAGTAACCTATATAATGCTACTTAGACTAGATATCCGTTGCGTAAACACAAAATGATTACCCACGTCTGTGAAGTTGTGGGACGAGTTTGCGAGTTTTAGGGATACAGGAAATGTCCCTTTACCCAAGCTCGATACAGTGTGGTGAGGAGTGAACAGAGAGTGGCAAAGTTACTCAGTTTGGTCAGATTACGGCAAGTGCCAAGCCCCCACCTAAAGGCGTGGGTTTTCTGACTGTCTTGGTGTTAAGTGATGCCGAGCTAGTTAGAACTGCTTAAGCAATAAAATGCCATCGAAGAAATTTTACAGGTAAAATGCAATTTTGTCTGTAAAACTTAATAAACACTTTGTTTTACAGTGATTTTCCCCATGCAAATCCGAAAAACTTAAGCTAAGGGATATGTCGGGTTTAAAGCTGCTATGGTCGCGAACATACTTAAGTAGTAAGCATTACTGATTTGCTGGACAAGAGAATCTCTTGTCCTATTAGATAAATGTGATAGTAAATTTATCAAATAGGATGCAAAGACTAGGAGACTAGAGACGCGAAGTGCGATACCTCTGAACAAAGTTCTCCATATCCCTATATCTTTGTATCCTTTAAAAGCGTCCCCAGCACATTGGCGATCATTATGTCACAGACTCCCGATGCTCCATCATCTTCATCTTCTTTGCGGGCAATTGCCCAAACCTTTCGCCTTACAGGTTGGATTAGCTTCTGGATTCAGCTAGTACTAGGCGTTGTTTCTAGCATAATTGTGTTGCTATTCGCCATCTTTAATCAAAGAACTGGTAGTTCTAGTAATAATCCTGGGACTGGTTTTGGCGTATTTTTAGCAATTTGTGGACTAGTTGTTTTGGGTGGTGGAATTTATTTAGCTTACCGTTACACTAGAATTGGCAAGCAATTGGAATCTTCCAATCCCAGTAACCGCCCTCGGAAAAGCGAGACAGTGCAAGTATTACGCTTAGGGCTGTGGGTGAATTTAGGGGGAACGCTGGTGACTCTTTTGGGGGCGCAAGCGATCGTGGGAACACTGGTAGCAAGATCGATATCTCCCCAAGCGATAACTACGCAATTTTTTGACCCTACCCGCATTATTAGCGGTCTAGATATGCTTGTGGTACAGGCAAATACCAACACCGTATCAGCCCATTTTGCAGGGGTTATAGCGTCACTTTGGCTACTCAATCGCATTAACCGACCTTAGTTATGAGTTTTGAGTGCTGAGTCTTCAGGAGTCAAAAGAAATTAATCATAATTTAATACTTAACCCAAGCATATTGGGTTAAATGCACTACATGGTTTCTTCGTAGTGACAGTGATACTAGGGTAAAATCTTCATTCAGAGATTGAGACTGAATTTTGGCAATAAACTTTGTTTTTCCAGTCACAGCAAACCAAAATTACTATATGCTAAATGCTTAATGTGTTAACTGTATTGATAGGAAGATTTTAGGCTAGAAACTGAGAAAAATTTGTGCTGGATATTAAGCAAATACGGGAAAATCCGCAATTAGTTCAAGAACGATTGAATAGTCGTAGTGGTAAATACGACATTGAACCGATTTTACAGCTAGATCGGCAACAACGGGAACTAGAGGGGACGCGTAGTCAACTCCAAGCTCGGAGCAACGAAATCGGTAAAATTGTCGGGCAAAAGATTAAATCTGGGATTAATCCTCAAGACCCAGAAATTCAAGCTTTGCGCGATGAAGGTAACTCTGTCAAAGCGACGTTGAGCGAACTGGAACCCCAGGAAAAAGACCTCAAAGCTCAAATTGCTCAACTTGTGTTGGCGCTTCCCAATTTACCAAGCGACTCTACACCCCTTGGTAAGAATGAAGAAGATAACGTAGAAGTACGCCGTTGGGGTGATGAGTACATTCCCCAAAATCCGAATATTCTCCCTCACTGGGAAATAGGCGAAAAGCTAGGTATTCTCAATGTTGAACGGGCTGTAAAAGTAGCTCAAAGTCGGTTTGTGGCTTTGGTGGGTGCTGGTGCAGCATTGGAGAGGGCATTAATTCAATTTATGCTGACTCTCCATACTCAAGCTGGATATGTGGAAGTCAGTCCGCCTCTGTTAGTTAATACCGAATCTTTGACGGCGACCGGTCAGTTACCCAAGTTTGCGGAAGAAAGCTTTAAATGCGCTGATGATGATTTGTGGTTGATTCCGACTGCGGAAGTTCCGGTTACAAATCTCTACCGGGATGAAATTCTCGCTGCTGAAGATTTACCTATCTATCACTGCGCTTTTACTCCCTGTTTTCGCCGCGAAGCTGGTAGCTATGGGCGCGACATGCGGGGATTAATTCGCCTGCATCAGTTCAACAAGGTGGAAATGGTGAAATTTGTCGAACCAAGTACGTCTTTTGATGAATTGGAAAAATTGGTGGGGAATGCAGAAGCAATTTTACAGGCGTTGCGGTTGCCTTATCGAGTCGTAAATTTAAGTACTGGAGATTTGGGATTTGCCTCTACCAAAACTTATGATTTAGAGGTTTGGTTGCCCTCTTCTGGCAAATACCGCGAAATTTCTAGCTGTTCCAATACTATAGATTTCCAGGCACGACGGGCTGATATTCGCTTCAAGGAGGCGGGGAAGAAAGGAACTCAGTTCGTACATACCCTGAATGGTTCGGGTTTGGCTGTGGGACGAACTATGGCTGCAATTTTGGAGAATTATCAACAACCTGATGGGACAGTGAGTATACCAGAAGTCCTGCAACCTTATTTGGGACGTGAAGTATTGTGATTTGTGATTGGTCATTGGTCATTGGTCATTGGTCATTGGTCATTTGTCATTGGTCATTTGTCATTTGACCAATAGTAGAGAAGACGCGAAGTGCATTAGGTGTAGGTTGGGTGGAGCGGAGCGCAACCCAACACATATCAGGATGTTGGGTTACGCAAAGCCTCCACCCAACCTACAATTTTTTTTGCAACATTTTAGCCTTGCTAACGGAACTGTTTTGCCCCATGCCCCATGCCCAATAACCATTACCCAATTAGAATGAAGATAACTATAGCTTAATATTTTCACTAATTTACTCTATGTCAGTTTTAGCAGCGATCGCAGTCTTGGCTGTTTTAATCTTGGTACACGAGTTGGGACATTTTGTTGCAGCCCGTTCTCAAGGCATTCTCGTTAACCGTTTTTCTTTGGGTTTTGGCCCAGTTCTTTTGAAGTACCAAGGTTCACAAACCGAATATGCTGTCCGCGCCTTTCCCTTGGGTGGCTTTGTGGGCTTTCCCGATGATGACCCCGACAGCGATGTTCCACCCAATGACCCAAATCTGCTGCGTAACCGTCCAATTTTAGACCGGGCGATCGTCATCAGTGCCGGAGTGATTGCAAATTTAATATTTGCCTATTTGGTGTTGGCTCTACAATTGGGTATTGTTGGCATTCCCAAGGAATTAAACTATCAAGCTGGTGTCATTGTCCAGCCTGTTAATCAAGAATCTGTTGCCTATCAAGCAGGGATTCGGGAAGGAGATATTATTCTGGCTGTTAACGGTCAAGAACTCCCGGCTTCTGACAAATCAACTCCTTTGCTGACCAAAGAAATTCAAACTCATCCCAATCAGCAAATCGAACTGAAAATTCAGCGTGAAAACCAACAAAAATCCATAAAATTAACACCAAAACTGGGAGCCGATGGCAAAGGTGTAGTTGGGGTGGCGCTCAGTCCAAATGCGACAGCAGTTTATCGCCGTCCTAATAGTCCTTTTGAAATTTTTGGTCTTGCTGCTAACAGGTTTCAACAATTATTTGTTGGTACACTGAGCGGTTTTGGACAGTTAATTACCAACTTTCAAGAAACTGCTGGACAAGTTTCAGGGCCAGTTAATATTGTCAAAATTGGTGCAAAATTAGCTGAAGACAATAGCGCAAATCTGTTATCTTTTGCGGCAATTATCAGCATTAACTTGGCTATTATCAACATTTTGCCTTTACCCGCGTTGGATGGCGGACAACTGGCTTTTCTGCTGATTGAAGGTTTGCGCGGTAAGCCCGTTCCGGCTCGGATTCAAGAAGGGGTAATGCAAACTGGCTTGGTGCTACTCTTAGGGTTAGGAATTTTTCTGATCGTCAAAGAAACTACTCAATTAACTAGCCAATTGGAGTGGGTACAAAAATTATTCCAGTGAGCGTTACCCGCAAATCTTTATCTAAAAAGCAACGGGCGATAGAAATTTTAACTCGTCTGAAGCGTCTTTATCCAGATGCTACTTGCTCTTTGAACTACTCAACGCCAGTGCAATTGTTAGTGGCAACTATTCTCTCCGCTCAATGTACTGATGAGCGGGTGAATAAAGTTACACCAGCTTTATTTGATAGATTTCCTGATGCCGCGAGTTTAGCGATCGCTGACTTGGTAGAATTAGAAAGTTTGGTGCGTTCAACTGGGTTTTATCACAATAAAGCCAAGAACATTCAAGCCGCTTGTCGGATGATTGTTACCGAATTTGATTCTGTTGTCCCAAACCAAATGGAACAGTTGTTAAAGCTTCCTGGTGTGGCGCGGAAGACAGCCAATGTAGTCTTGGGTCATGGTTATGGCATTAATGCTGGCGTGACAGTAGATACTCACGTCAAGCGCCTGTGCCAACGTTTGGGTTTAACTGAAGCAAAAGACCCCGTTCGGATTGAGCAAGATTTAATGGGTTTATTGCCGCAACCTGATTGGGAAAATTGGTCAATTCGGCTGATTTATCACGGTCGCGCTATTTGTAAAGCCCGCTCTCCCGTTTGTGTTGCGTGTGAGCTTGCTGATTTATGTCCTGCTGCTAATAAGCCAGTGGTTGTAGGTTAAGCGACATAAGTAACCCCAGAATTGATGGAGAGACTGTAGAATGGAAAACGGTGTCTTTAAATAATTTAGAGAATATATGGCAAAAAAGAGCATGATTGAGCGCGAGAAAAAGCGCACCAGATTGATAGAAAAGTATGCTGACAAGCGCGAAGCCCTTCTGGAAGAGTTCAGAAGTGCAGCATCTCCTTTGGATAAACTGGAAATCCATCGGAAGATTCAACAGCTACCCCGCAATAGTGCGCCCACCCGCCACCGGAATCGTTGCTGGCTGACTGGTCGTTCTAGAGGAGTTTACCGCGATTTTGGACTCTCTCGGAACGTGCTACGAGAATGGGCGCATGAAGGTCTATTACCTGGAGTTGTTAAGTCTAGCTGGTAGTCATTGGTCATTGGTCATTGGTCATTGGTCATTAGTCATTGGTAAAAAACAAATGACAAAGGACAAATGACAAATGACAAAATATTATTGACCACAACACTTATCAATTCCCAGACTTTCTAAGAGTAGATCGCTGACGGCGTTAGCGATCGCAAACTCTCCATAAAAGCTATTAGAAAAATCATAGGACTGCATCTCTGTGACAATAGCAATTACCAGAGAACCAAGGTCGTTTTCTCCTTCCATCCGTTGACGCACAAAAATCTGTGCGGCTCGTTGGGCAATATTTTGGTTTACTGCTTCGGGGATAAATTCTGTATCTAACCACCGTTGTAAGCGCTCTTGTAACCATTGACCTTCGAGGACAGGGTTTTCAGGTGGTGGTAGGGTGATGGGTGGAATTGGTTGAGTCATTTTTTTTAAACGCAGAGGAACGCGGAGGGAAACGCAGAGGAACGCTGAGGTTGAGTGATAGCATCAAATTGCGTTTCTAAGAGTGTTTTTTTATATTTATTTATGCAATATGATATCGCCGCTATTGTTGATGGTTATGCACAAGGCTATTTTCTCATGGCTGATGAGCGCGATCGCCTGAATTGGTACGGAAGTCGCGATCGGACTTTTATTCCTTTGGATGAACGGTTTCACTACCCCAAGTCTTTGCAGCGTGTCTTGAATCAAGAGCGTTTTAGTGTGGCGATTAATCGGGATTTCCAAGCTGTGGTAGCTGGGTGTGCTAACCGCGAAACAACTTGGATTTCACCGGAGTTACAAAAGATTTACTGGCAACTTTACCAGAGTGGTTATGCTTTTAGTTTTGAAACTTGGCAAGGTGACGAATTAGCTGGGGGAATTTTAGGAATTGTGATTGGTGGTGCTTTCATTGGCGAGTCAATGTTTTACCGCATTCCCGAAGGTTCAAAGGTGGCGATGGTAAAGTTGGTAGAAAGGTTGCGCCAAAGGGAATTTGTATTTTTCGATGCCCAAATGATGAATCCGCATTTGGAGAGGTTTGGGGCTTATCGGGTTGAGGATGAAGAATATCAAGGTCTACTTAAGCAAGCGTTGCAACGTGCTTGTAATTTAGTATAAATAATGACAATATTCTTAATATTGAAGAAGTGATTTGATTGATGGTTTCCATTGTTATCAAACATGGATGGTTCCATCAGATTCTTGGGAAATCTGCCCAGAATGGTGGGTTTGTTTTTCTTGCGCTATTGGGTGACTTGGGTAGCGAACTAGAAATCATCTCATATCGGAGGGTTGGAGAAGATCCAATGTTTCCTCTTTCAGACTACATTGAGGGACAACCTCCAAGTATTTTACAGAGATGCGAGGATCTATTTGGAGAATCAGTTAATGCAGTGTGGGTACGGGCTAGAATTCCAGCCGTATTTGGTTCTAATATTTTGATCGGCTTGTCTGTTCCAGACTACAAGTATGGACTCATAGAGCAAATGTTCATGGCTTGTGAGCTAGGCTCAAATGGAGACTGGACAGCATATCCATTCATCTGTGAAGATTACAACCTTCGCGCTGGACTGCGTTTTTATCCAGATGCTTCATTAACTGAGATTTATGAACGTATTGCCAAGGCGTTTTGGGAACTATTGCTTCTTGAACCTAAAAGTGTTTGTGCATTCCGTGATGGCTACCTACACTATAACGAGATGGATGACGAGGAATGGTATAATGTGGTATTTAAGCATGGTCTATTCAGCATTGAAATAATAGACTCTACCTTATTTTAACAATTAATTAGCAGCACCAAAAGTTATTTATTCTTTAGCTCTAATTTAATTGAATTGCACAATCAATTGTGGGACAATTACATCACTGCGATATAGACTTGAGGCTATGATTTTTGATTGACATAAAACGTGATTCATCTAGATACTAATACCGCAGTTGTATTCATTGCTAAGGGTTGTCCTGTTCGCTCTTATAGTAACTACGAGCTTTCGTCAACAAGCAACAAGTGGTCATAGCAAGTGATAGACTAAACAACAAAAAATTACCATACCATATATAGTTTAATATTTGTATCATTCTAGAGATAGTAGAAATAACAATTTTACAAAGTTATTATTCAGCCTGTTAATGCCTGAAAAACGTGTATGTACCCTGGAATAATACCCAGGGTTTTTTTCATAAAAACTTAGATAAGTAGAGAAAGGTTAAGGACAAAAAAGACGATAGCCAACATCTTCTAGTAATCTTTCAACAGGAGCCACTAGCGTATCTATCAGCTTTTAGAAATAATTTGCATACATCTTCTCGAAAGATGAACTGAGTCAACTTAATTCTAAATCAATTACATCTGGTCTACACACTATACCTGCGATCGCCTATTTTTTAAGATATAACGAGTTTGAAAATACACCCTAGTACCAAATGCCCAATATTGATTTCACCCAAAAGTTGCAAGGTTTAATGCAACGGGTAGATATTTCTAGTTTTAAAGCGCTCAGTCGTGCTGCTGGTGTCTCAGAACGTCAAATTTTGCGGTTACGACAAGGAAAACTAGAGCAGATGCGGGTAGAAGTACTGCTTAAGCTTTCCTTAATATTACAGATGCCATTGAGTGAATTAGTCGTAACTTTTTCAACCGGAGAGTTAATACAGGATAAAACAGCCTCGATTCAGGAATTATTGCAAGAAATTGCAGATTTAAAAAAAGAGTACGAGCGATCGCAACTTCAACTAGAACAGCAGCGAGAGATATTAGTACAAGAATTCCAGCAGTCAACTTTACAATTGCTAGAGTCTTTGTTACTGCAATGGCCAACAGCAGCACAGAAAGCGCAGGAGAATCCACAGCTAGCAGCAGTGAAAATAGTCCCGTTGGTGCAGAAACCCCTAGAAAAACTTTTACAAGCGTGGGGAGTAGAAGCGATCGCACCTGTGGGAGCAGAATTACCTTACGATCCCCAACTGCACCAGTTAATGGAGGGAACTTCACAATCTGGAGAAACAGTCAAGGTGCGCTACACTGGCTACCTTCAAGGTGAGAAGCTGCTTCACAGGGCCAAAGTTAGTCCTGTTTGAAAGAGTTAGGAGTCAGGAGTTATAAATTTATAACTCTTTACTTTTTGTGTTGGATGTTGAGAAATTATAAATATTGGGAATACTAGAGTAGCTGAGGCGATCGCCTCAGAGAACTTTCTGGTAGAGCCTTAGTGTATTGAGATGGTAGTCCAGAGGAAATTCTTTCAATTATGTAAGTAATTGGACATAAATAAAAAAATATTTGCGAAATAATCTGAAAAGCAGTAACTTCAGGTTGTAGATCAGTATATCAATGAGATATAGGTAAGTCGGCTTTAAAAAATAAATCTATGTAAAGAGACTAAAATCATCGAACAGCTTAATAATCGGTTATCCTAACCTTTTTGCAAATCTAAATATACATATTTTTTTCGTGCTGACTTACTTAATTTTTTATTTAAAATGGGATTTTTACTACTAGAAAAACTATATTTAATCAAGCTAAATATTTTTTTTCATTATATAAAAAAGATATCAAATTATTTATAATTATTCTTTATCCATCCAGATTAGTTGTCAATACTTACTCTATCTTGAATCTGATTTTTTATTTTACAAGCATTTTTAAATGTTCTATGATGGGTATATAATAGCGAAATCAGACAATCATTTACAAAAATCAACGTGACATAATTATGAGAGAACAAGTAAAAGTTATTAAGCTCAACGGTAATTTAAACGCCACAACTTCGCAAGAATTTAGACAAAACATCACTGATGTTTTAGAAGGTGGTGCAAGGATTGTGTTAGTTGATTTTAAAGATGTAACATTTATGGATAGTTCCGGTTTGGGAGCTTTAGTATTAGCTTTTAAAACCTTGCGAGCGGCAGATACTAAGCTTGTTCTTTGCTCAATTAACGAGCAAGTTAGAATATTATTTGAACTGACTAACATGGATAAAGTATTTGAAATTTTTCCTAACCAAGACGCATTTAATCAGGTTTTAGTCTCCAATACGTAATTAATCAAACTTAAGTTGCAAAATAGATAAATCATCATCAAAAGCATCTTTGGAGTTCAAAGCGATTAAATAACTCAGTATCCGATCGAGTTGGCAATCAACGGGATGTTGTAAGCTGACAAGTAACTGAATAAAAGCGTCTAAACTCCAAAGAGTGCCATCTGATTTAGTGATTTCATAAGCGCCATCACTAAAAATGTAAAGACTACTAAATTCTTCAATATTGCAAAATTCATCAACATATTTTGCTTCTGGAAACATCCCAACTGGCATACCGGGGGTTTTCAAGAGTTTAACTTCAGATTTTCTGGGCGATGCACCAGTTACTAAAACTGCTGGTGGATGGCCAGCACTAGCATAAACTAAATGACGGTTAATTCGGTTGTAAACTCCGTACCAAATCGTAAAGTATTTGTCATTTTGATAATTCATCTGAAAAGTATCATTCAAAGCCTTCAATACATCGCTAGGTTGATAGTAATTCAGACTTTTGAGCGCACGAGAACGCAGTAGATTCAGCACTGAAACTGAGGGAAGAGTCGCTTTAAGTCCATGTCCGGCAGTATCGAGTAAGTAAATTGCCAGATAATCATCATCAAGCCAATAGTAATCGAAACAGTCGCCGCCAAGTTGTCGCGAGGGAATGAATCGGAAATTTATATTGAAGGGTTCAGTCATCGAAAGAGGCAGCAGCGATCGCACATATTCTGCTGCTTCTGACATTTCTGATTCTAAAAGTAACTTTTGAGCTTGCAAATCTCTACTCAATTGATGGAGGCGTAATCCTGCTCTTACCCGTGCTTGTAATTCATTATGCTCGATAGGTTTGGAAATAAAATCATCAGCACCAGCATCTAGACCTTTGACGCAATCGGCAACAGAATCTAAGGATGTTAATAAAATAAAGAATGTGGTGAAAAATTTGGGATCTTCTTTAATCCGGTGACAGACTTCCAAACCTGTCAATCCTGGCATGATCCAATCACAAATAATTAGTGCTGGACGGCAAGCTAGCGCTTTTTCTATTCCTTCCTCGCCACTACTAGCAGTAACTACTTCATAACCCTGTTTTTCTAACATCCTTTTTAGGAGGATTTTTATAGAATAATCATCATCGATTACTAGTATTTGAAACATATAAAATTGTATTGAACACTCATTAATAGTTTTCTAAATAGCAAATAAAAATATATTTTGGCAATGAGTTAGTAATCTCAATAAAAATATCTTACTAACTCACTTATATTTTCCCGTCCAATTCATGACTTAATTAATGTCATAAAATATTATGGCGGTGCAAGAGGATTTACCCACAAGAGAATGGAACTTTTTAGCTGATTCAAGTCGCGGTATGCTTCTTGCTTGAACCATTGCCCTAATGCGTCAAAGGGGGTGAAAGATGTTCCAGTTTGCCATTTAATGTCTTGACCTAGAGGTGTTGTGTGATTTCCTGGTAAGGTTTGTGCTGTCACCATTTCATCAAAACGTTCTTGTAAGATTTTGGTTAAAGCTGCTGATTGATCGATGGTGTCATTACTAAATTTTATTAATAAATTACGCCGAATATTGTAACGCTCTTGGACAAGCTTGTTGGTTTCCAAGGGTGAGGGGGTAAACTCGATTGCAAAAGTAGAATTGAACTGTTCTACTAGGGGGATAGCTTCTTTAGCGGCGTAGTTGTTGAAGGATATTAAAATATTGCCTGCACGTTCTACTTTAAAAAGGCTACCAATCAGCAAGTGAAGTTTACAGCCCATACTGTGTCCAAGACCATAGATGGGGAAGTAAAGCTTGCGTAATGCCCCAGAGTCATGTAAGCGTTCGAGGGTGCGGTCAAAGTTTAACAGCACAGATTTGGCGATCGCAGTATGATCCAATGTATTGACGAAAGGCGTAGCAATTACAACATAGCCTTTACTTGCCAGTTGTTCGAGTAACCAGCGATAAGTGATGTGCGGTGCAGTGGCGACAAATGCACCTCCTAAAAAATGGATGATGCCTATGGGATTTCGGGGAATGATTACCCAATTCCCTCTGATTTCTTTCCAGTCCATGCCGATAAGCGATCGCTTGAGGAATATTCTTTATGTTAGACCGGGGATCGCAACCGTGGGAAGGATTAGTGAAAAAGCCATTCAGGATGTCTAGCATGTAGGTTGGAACCGAACCCATCCAACAGCGTCTTATGGACTTATATTCACTTATTTATGCACGTTGCCCTGAGTATTGGTTTTAACCCTGAGTCTGTAATCTTTTCATCTCGTCTTGTACATCTAATGCAATCTGTAACGCTTCATTGAGTAACCTTCCATGCTCAGTAGCCTGTTCATTTACTTGCATAGCTGTTAAAGTTGCTAAATTATTGACGAATAGTTCTGTATTACTAAGGATAAAACTCTTATTTTCTCTCAAAATCCTTTCTGTCTTCAAAGCGCGAACTAAATCGGCTTTGGTGAGCTGAAGCGCTGCAAGAACACTCTCTCTTTCCTTTATAAGCACTTCTGGATTACCAGCTTCTTCTATTTGATCGTTGATATCTATTGCTCTAATAACAGTATTATATCTTTCAACATCATTTAACAGAATTCGCAGAGAACTTGTCATGTTGAGTTTGACAATTTTACTTCTACTTCTCCATACTAAATATAAGATAGTTTGCGTCAGACCGCCAACCCAAACACCTAAGATAATTAGTAATATCCAGGATGGAATTTCTATCCATGATACAAATATTTTTAGAAATATATCAAATAAAAGATAGCTAAAAACAAATGTAGCAAACCCAATAAAAATTACAGTTGCGCCTTCCGAGCTTTGAATTTTTTGGATGTATACTTTCGCTAACTTTTGAAGAGCATTTGTAATGATTAAAAGTCGATCGTTAACAGGTAAATTAGTTAGTTTTTGCAGTTCATCCTGACTAATTTCCAAGCCCTGTAAATCATCCCGCACAGCTTTTTAATCCTTGCCAGAATAGTTATTTAATCTAATATAGCAATCAAATTTCTGGAATGCTGGCTTTTTGTCTAAACTTGTTTAAGCCAGTTAATATTTCCAGCCAATGCCAAGATTTTTTGTACAATATTATACTTTCCAAATAGAACTTTTGAAACATTGGCAGCAGAGAAGCAGTGTTATTAATATTTAGATACTTATAGCAATCCTTAATCAAACGCACAAGATCCCCGACTTCTTTAAGAAGTCGGGGATCTGTGGGTTGCAACTCTTATAAATCAAATAGAATTGCTATATGAGTGATTAAGTAGTTGTTTATATTGCATCCCACTTCTTACATTAACTTTTCTTTGGAGAAGATTATTTTTGTTTTGAAACACTACGCTGAGGATTTAAAAATGGAGGAATGGGACAGTCTAGAGTCATGGCGATCGCTCTGAGCAAATCTGCTTCTGACTGTGTAACTTTATTGTCTAATAGTACCGTATGAGCGCAGGCATCTACAATAGCTTGCTTGAGTTTGGGACTAGCAAGGCGGAGGCGTTCAATACTTTTCTTAAGTTCAGTGAAATTACAGGTTGGTGGCGTATCTGGTTTTTCTTGTTCTCCAGCTTTAGGAAGTCGAAAAACTCCAGAACGAAAAGCATAGGCGATGTCCTTGGTATAGGCATCGGGCTGAGAGTGTCCAACGCGGGCAATTACAGATAGTACTAACAGACAATCTGGCCAAATCTGTTCTATGGAGGTAAATTCTACTGTTGTAGTAGATGTAGGATTTATACTAGGTTGGAGACGATGCCACAGTATTAACTGCAACACAAAATACCACAGTGATAAACTTCCAGTGGCTACAACTAAACCGTGGACGCATTTACACAACCTTTGGCATTCTTTGGCAGAATTTTGGCGCAATACAGGTACTGCCAAATCCACAAGTGGCAAGCGAATTTTAGGATCTAACTGGCTAATTTCGCTACTCAATTCCAAGGTTTTATCTACCAACTCAGGCGGCTGCACCTCGCGTAACCAAGCAATTTGACGTTGTTGGATCTCGATATTTTCAGAATCTAATGCTAGGGCAAAAGCGATCGCCATTGCACTTTCCCGTTCTCGCATGCCCAAGCGCAGAGATTCTGGTAACTGCGATAACAGCCCTTGAGCATGGGCAAAATGTTCTGGTGTAACGCTTCTCACCTGGTTTACAATCTGTTCTGGCATGGCACTGGAACCACCAGTAAAGCCCATTGTTAGAGATTCCTGGGAGGGTGAACGTATTTGATTGCGAGATGGCACTGCTGCCAAATTGCTGACATTCAAACCCCCAACGCGGCGGATACGTTCTGTTAGGGGTGGGTGGGTAGAAAACATATTTTCCCAGAAAGAGGGGTTGAGGGCATTGCCAAAAAACATGTGGCTAGCGGCTTCTGCTGCGGGCGAAATCAAGCGTGAATCCATCTGTTGGAGTTTTTGAAAGACTCCGGTAAGTCCGTTGGGGTTGCGAGTAAACTGTACAGCCGAAGCATCGGCGAGAAATTCCCGTTGGCGAGAGACGGCGGCTTTAATCAAGCGTCCACAGAGTAATCCGATACCGCCAATTGCCATCAGTGCTAAACCAAAAGCCCACAGGGGCAAACCCTTGTCTTCTTTTCCTAAACGGAAATCACCGCGAATTCGCCATAGCAATTCCCCGGTTAAGTAAATAAACAAAATCCCATGCAAGAGTCCCACTAAACGCAAATTTAGCCGCATATCTCCATTAAGAATGTGACTGAATTCGTGGCCAATGACTCCTTCTAGCTCATCTCGGCTCAAGTGTTGCAAAGTTCCACGGGTGACTCCAATTACAGCATCATTGGGGGTAAATCCGGCAGCAAAGGCATTAATGCTGGTTTCTCTTTCAAGGAGATAAACTTGTGGGACAGAAATACCAGAAGCGATCGCCATTTCCTCGACAATATTTAATAGTTGTCGCCCTTCTTCATCTGCCATATCTGGGATTAGGAGTCTTCCACCCAACTGTTGGGCAATTACGCTTCCACCCTCACGGAGACAGGCAATTTTATATAAGCTTCCCACTGCGATCGCAATTATGGTAATCCCAGCCACGGAGATAAATAACCCTGGATGCCACCAAACACGGGGAGCCATGCGGAACAGAAATAAAGCGGCAATGTAAATCGCCATAATCATAACTGCGATCGACAGAGAAAATAAGCCAATTAATTGTTGCGTGTTTTGGCGTGCCCGATCCTGATGTTCAAAGAAATTCATAGATATCTAAATACTGTAATGCAAGAATTACTAGAAAAGTGGGATTGTAAACTGGTAGAATTTAGTGGTGAAGATGATCGCGTACACCTACTTTTTCAGTATCACCCAGATGTTGAATTAAGCAAATTAGTGA
>NZ_NOLK01000100.1:0-28658 GCF_002245985.1 Nostoc sp. 'Peltigera membranacea cyanobiont' 232 | reverse complement strand
GGGGTTTTTTGTATAAACCCTCGAAAAGGGGGATTCTGGAAATTAATGAGACGGGGCTTGGGTTAGCTGCTGAACGATCGCATCGAGATCGATCGAGTCAGAAAACTTCCTAAACTCATAACGACCATACAAATTAACGTGCTGCCAAGCGACAGGAGAAATCTGTTTCAGCACATCAACCCCTTGAACGTCACCAAGCTGCTCTTGATGGTCAAGAACACCAGACAAGATTTTGGCATTGTAGTAAAGAATGCAGTTAGCAATCAAACGCCCGCATTCACTCCAAAGTTGTTGCTCAAGTTCAGACTTAAAGCGTAACTTCCCAAAATTAGCATGAGAGATAGCTCGACGTAACTGATGATAACTTTCGCCTCGATTCAATGCCCGTTGAACATTTTGGCGTAGAGGTAAAGAGTCAATATAATCAAGCAAATACAAACTTTTAAGAATATTGTCATACTCCCACAAAGCTCGTCTAGTCTTATTCTTCCGAGCATAAGCACTAAGTTTACCAACAATAATGCTTTGAGTAGTTTCCTTAACAGCTAATGAAACCATAATTCGTTGAATATTCTCCCACTCCTCCACAATTAATTCAGTATTAATTTTACGAATTGGCTTGATGACATGATCTTTATCATAATTGCTAGGATGTTGAAATCCATACAGAGATTTACTAACCAAGTCATAGATATCTTTGTAGCGGGGAGCGAACTGATAACCAAACGAATGCAGAATAGCAAAATTAATTTCATTCGTACCGTGGGTATCAGTTGAATGTATATTAGGCTGAATATCAGTCGTATTGTTGAACAAAATATCAAATACAAAATGGCTCTCATGCTCATTAGCCCCAATGATTCTAGCATTAACCGGAATATGGTTAGCAACGAGTGTATACGACACCACCCCCTTATTCAACCCAAAATACTTAGGAGAATAACGTGAATTAATTGTATTAATTCGAGCTTCAAACTTTTGTCCATCACTACTAGAGTGAAGCATGTTGTCGATATCATAATGATGAAATATTGACAAATTATAAATCGCATTACTAATTAAGTCATTTGCATCTTTGAGTGTTTCTAATCGGATAAAATTCTCTGAGGTAGAAGTAAGAAGTTGATAGCTAATATCAGAGATTTGACCCATTCGCCTCATCCCCATATTATTACCCCAAGCGATTAAACAAGCAATAATCACATGCTCATCCACGGTTTGTCGGTGGTAACGTCCTAAGACATGCTCAAAAGCTTTAATAAAATGGCAATGCCGATCCACAAAGTGAAGAATATTGGCAATGTCAACTTGTTTTAAACTATCAAAGAGTGGAGCATTAATTAGATCGATACCTTGAGGATATAAAAGATTCCACCGAACCTTATCACGACGCTTCTTAATTTGGAAGTGTTCGTTCTCTCCGTCGGCAATCCGGCGATTAACTTCAAGAATACGTTCTTCAAGATTTTTCTCAAGTGAGGCTAAGTGTTCGATAATGGGATGGGTCAAAATAGTTAAATTATTGCCAATCATCAACTTCTGCTTGTCTTGCCATCTCAAATTATCAATTAAGTCATCTTCAAGACTCCGAAAATGAATGCTGTTTCGGCAAGAAATATCGCCTGATTCTAATCCATTTCGGAGTAGTCGATAGATTAAAAACTCGTAGCGATCTGGAATTAACTGCTTTTCTTGTTCACTACCACCTGTGTAGAGATAACTTATAACTGAAGCTGGGACACACTCGACCGGAAATAATTCAGACTGAAACTCCCTGAGTGCCTTACCCTTCTTAAATACTGCTTTTAGGAAATCAATCGCTTCTATTAATGTATCTTGAGATAGTGTTGTCGTGAACTCAACTGTTACTATAATTTGGCGTAGATGCAATTTGAATTGGTGAGATAATTTATCAATGTGTTCCCATTGAAAGGCAGTTTCATCAAAACTTGCTGTCTTAGCCATTCGCTCGGCAACAAGAATTAACTTTTGACGGGGTAGAATTCCAAAGATACTAGATTGAACTGTTTTAAAAGGTGTATCTGCTTCAATTTTCTCATCTGTCAAAAGTTTGAGAACTTGCCCTGCTTTTTGAAAGTTTTCATTAATCTCAATATGGCATTCATACAAACGTTCCTTGGCAACGCTTTTAGCTTCATCACTATAATGCCTTACTCTGGAGATTAAACAGTTAATTAAATTGTCTGAGTGTTGCTGATAGCGATGATGAGCAAAACAGATAATGTAAATATAGGCTGTCCACTTATTCAGTTGTTTTAATCTAGCAACGGAGTAATAGCCTACTAAAGCAGCATAATATTTAATACTCTCATTTGATATCCCCATTTCTGGCAATAAGTTTTGAGCAATCTTATAAAAAAAGTGTAATTTATCGCCCCGGTGAATCTCGCATTTAATTTCTTTCAGACTAAAATCTTTAGGTTCTTGTTTGAGTTGAGTAATTTCATATAAGCCTGGTGAATCTTCTAATAGTTTCTCAAAGGCTTCTGTCTCAGATGTTTGCAATCGTTCGTGTATAATCTTTGTTAATCGATTATGTTCGGCAGTCAAAGCTCGACTAACAATATCTTGCATCAAGCTATAGCCTGGAATCACAATCTGTTGGTCTGTGAGATAATTGATTAGTTCACGAAACACATAAATAGGTTTGCTGTAAATCTTTGCCGATTGCTGTGCTTTTTGTTCGAGGTCAAGACGTTCTTCTTTTCCACAAAGACGATAGCGATGGAGTTTGAGAATTAGCCTCTGTTGTTTTAGCCGAGTTTGTTTGTCAATTACTTTGATTCCACCGATCTGCTTGGAATTAAAGTGTTGTTCTATAATATATAGAAAATCGCGTTCAACTTCATCAAGTGTAAATACAAAGAATAGATGCTTGGCTCTAAAATATCCCAATTGAATAATAAAGTATACCTGAGATTTAATCGAGCCAAATCCTTCAACAATCTCTAAGTCCAATTGTGATAATGTGAAGTATTCAATCTGCTCTGCTTGGGTAAAGTATGGTCTATTATAAATACTCTCTATTTCATCAGTAGCCAGAATCTTCAACCGCTTTTCTTTGCGGGTGACTTCAGCACCTTCATCTTTCATTTTGGCTACTCATTATTCGATCTAATCAGTCTCAGATTGTACACAATCTGAGACGTTATTTAATTATGTCTCTTTCCATGTCTCAAAATACAATTATCTTAAAGTCTAAGGCATAATGAGACGTAACTACATCAAAAGGCGTTTGTATGGCGAGGGTTGGGTACGCAAGAGTAAGCTCGTCGGGGCAGAGTCTGGATATTCAGTTACATAAACTCAAACATTGCGACAAGATTTATCAGGAAACACAAAGCGGCACTAACCAGCAACGTTCCCAGCTTGCGGCTTGTCTGGAATATGTTAGAGATGGCGATACGTTGATTGTGTCACGCTTAGATCGGTTAGCTCGTTCGACTCTTCACCTTTGCACGATCGCTGATGCACTCCAGCGTAAACATGTTGCCTTGCAGGTACTCGACCAAAATATCGACACCTCAGATGCCACTGGCAGGCTACTTTTTAACATGCTGGCAGCGATCGCTGAATTTGAGACTGAACTCCGTTCTGAGCGTCAGCTAGATGGCATTAATAAGGCAAAGGAGTTAGGTGTTCGCTTTGGTCGGAGTAAACGTTTGTCTCAAGAGCAGATCGTTGAACTTCGGCTTCAACGGAAGCAGGGCGTGCTTATTAAAATATTGATGAAAGACTTCAATCTTTCCAAGGCGAGTGTCTATCGTTACCTTGGAAATTCCACCTCTTCCCCTTCAGAACACTCATAATCCCCCTTTTCGAGGGTTTATACAAAAAACCCCATACTCAATGGGTTTGAGAGGTGGAATGGTTGAGGGGAGCGATCGCATAACACGAAACCATATTGGGATTTGACTGGGATGCAGACCTTTTTCTTAGAGGAAATTTGGCTCAGTAGCTGTTGCTCAGGCATACCTCGCAGCGTCGCACTTTGACATGATCCATCTGTAAGATAGCCATGTAATAGATGCTTGAATATAGAAGTCAAACAAAAAACCAATTATACCCATGTCGGAAATTGAAAACTTGGGAGTGAGTGTAGAAGAGTATTTAGAGGGATTGGCAGCAGGGATTGACATTTTAGAGTTGAAGCGGTTAGAAGCAAGGGGAATTCCCACCAATTTAGCTTTAGAAGTGATGGCGATTATACCAAAGGTAATCAATGGCACAGCCACACCTGAAGAGGTTGTCCGAGGACTAATGATTATGTCGCCATCCTTAAGAGAGCAAATTGAATAGTTTCGAGAATTACCACATTGGTTTACTTTGGGTTGTCGCCTTGCATCAGTGCATCTAACTGAGCTAACAACTTCTCTACTTTGGATTTTTTCTTCGGATCATCCCACACTTTCGCTTTTTTGAAGCGTTGAAAAGTATCATCAACGCGGTCTTTTATGGATGCTGATTCTGTTTGCTTTGATGACTCTGATTTAGACTGCTGCTCAATTTCTTGAATCTTACGCTTGATTTCGCTTAGTGAGAGATTGTAAGCGATCGCATCTTCTAAGAATTGTTTTCTTGTTTTTTCATCACCAACTCGTGCGATCGCTTTGGCTTTACTTGTCTCCAGTTTCCCCTGACGTAATACCTCTAAAATGTCACTGGGCAAATTGAGCAATGGCAAACGATTGCTGATAAAAGAGTCTAGTTTAATATTGCCGAGCGAGGTCAAAACCTCCTCCACTACACTAATGACATCATTGCCAATAACGTTATTGGCAGCAGTTCTACCACGCTGTTGGTTTTGAATGTGATGTAGCAGTGGTGGTACTTCTTGGGGTGAAATTTTTAATTTGACAGCCAAAAGTCGCACAATCCCATCAGTTTCTTCAAGGTCAGTGAGTCCCGAACGAGCGAAGTTTTCTATGAGGGCAATTTCTAGAGCATCTTCATCATTGAGTTGACGAATGACTACAGGGACTTCTACCAATTCCAGAATGTGTCCTGCTCTGTAGCGTTTTGCCCCTGCTACTACCTCATGTTTGTCACTGCCAGGGATAGGACGGACTAAAAGTGGTTCTAGAATGCCGTTTTTTCTGGCAGTAGCAACAATTTTGTCTACCTCTTCTGGGTCGATGTAGTACCGCAGTTCTGCTTTAGGCAGCACAATCAAACTTAGGGGCATAGTCGCCTTAGTTTGGTTAGCATCATCCCTAAAGATAAACTCTTCTACCATTCTTCTATCTCTTGCCATTGGTTACTCCCAAGGCTTCGGTAAAAAGTGCCTCAAAATCTTTGGCGGCGCGTTTAGCTGTTGCTCCTGGTAGTCCCCAAACCGTCGTGCCTTGCCCTGGTGCATCAGCAACTACCTGTAAGTCATACACCATTGTTTTTAGTAAAGGAAACCCTGTGTTTTTTTCTGATAATGCTCTTTGGGCATCTTTGAGTAATACAGTTCCTTTTTTTGCGTGATTTAAAAATAAACCAACATGGGGCATACCACCTCGCAGTTCTCTTGCCTGCCGCAAAATTCTTACCATTTTTGATGTACTGTGCATATCTAGACCTGCTGGTTTACAGGGTACTAGGGCTAGGTCACATCTAGATAAAATTGCCTTGGTTGTTTCACTTAGGCTACCTGGCCCGTCTACAACTACAGCATCATATTGTTCTGCTAAAGTCGGCAGTTCATCAAATAAATCATCCGGGTCTATCATTGTTTTACACGGCAGTTGCAGGTCTTTCATCCAGTTAGTGCTACTCTGCTGTGCATCTGCATCTACAACTATCACTGTTCCTTGTTGGCTTAACCAATACGCCAGATGACCAGATACAGTGGTTTTACCAGCGCCCCCCTTCTGGTTTGTTAGCCCAATAATCATAATTTTTAGACGATACCTGCTAAATGTACTACTGCGCTGACATCACGATTAACTTTCACTATTTAGCAGCAATAGTATCAGTTTTTTTATGAGATGACTTGATAGTACTGCGATGGCTCCGCCCACCGCAGGCATCGCATCCCATTAGATAGGCCCTTTGCCAATAACGTTATTGGTGGAAATGCTTTTGTGAAAATCAGTGAAGTTAATTGTGCGAACTTCTCATGCAATGGCATTATTGGCTCATCTGGTAATTTCATGCTTTATGCCGTTAAATTGATGAAATATTGAGCGATGGGATGAATAACCGAATTCATCATTGCGTTCATAATATTGTTGAATCCAATTCTGTAAAAAATCAAAAGTTTGTGCCTGTTCTTCAGGCGATTGGAATTTATGCACTTCCCAAGGGCGATTGCGGTTATTTTCAAGACACTTATCAATGCCAGGATTGAGGAAATAAATTTCAGTTGAGAATTCAAGAGCAATTTTGAGTAGCGTAGTATAGCAACCTTCAATTACCCAAGCAGTATTATTTTTTATGAAGTCTCGTAGATCCCTAACTGAATCTTCGTGATTACGCCGTATGGCAATTTGGTTTGCTTCCCATGCAATAGTATCGAGGTCGAGAACTGGAATGCCGAAGTCTTTGCCAAGTTTATTGGCAAGAGTACTTTTGCCAGAACCAGAATTGCCAAATATTAAAAATCGATGCATAACAATGATTTAATTAATAGCGATCGCAAGAGTGGTTCCTGTGGAGCATCACACTCTTACTTATCATCTGGTAAATACAATCTGCTGCTGTCAATCGGACTACATCTTTATTCATATTATGGTTTTTTTGTAAAGACATTGGCTACTAAAATTTAAAATAATAGCTTTAATAGAAATATAAGATAATTTCTCACTTAATTAAATGGTGAGAAAAAGGAGTTGCTATGTTGACTCACACGATACCTATGCAATGGCTAATAGAGCTAGTGCAAGAATATCGAAACATTACTAAACGCAATCTGTTTTACAAAACAGTAAATTTGGCTTCTTCACCTTCAGACTTTCAATGGATCAGACAACTGTATTATTTATCCTGCGACTTTACAGCAGCAGTGGCGTTACGTTATGGTAGCTGCCACGATGCACGTTTTCGTGATGCTTTTGGCGAACACGCTGCTGAAGAAGTGACGCACCCTGAAGAACTAGCTGATTGGATGCGTGAATCTGGCTTACTAGCTCCTGATGAACAACTAACTTCAATACCACCAACATTTGAAACTTTAGCGTTAGGGTCTTATTTTATCCGCTCTGTGATGCGTGAATCGATAGCACATCAGATTATTACGCTGAATTTGGTGGCAGAGGGGCTTGCTTACGACTTCTATGCCATTGTCAACCCTAAACTAGCCGAAGTAGGATTGACCCCTAAAGGTTATTGGTTGGTTCATCAAGAATCAGATATGGAACATCAAACTTTAGGGCTTGAGTTAATCCCAGAATGTGAGCGCAATTCATTGTGTGGCAGAGGATATACTCATACTATGTGGGAAGTGTTCAGCCTTTTTAACCAGTTATTATACTCTTGGAGTGGAATGCCAGTAGAACACAAACCCCAACTTCCTACACCTATAGAATTGGGTAGTTATAAGGGAAAATCCTAGTTGGTATTGAGCCGATAGAAAAGGGAATCCACCAGGGAGGTACTGCCCCTCAATAATCTGTGTTATCAGCACAGCGCCTCACTTTTCGGCTTCAGGTGGAAGGCGGAAGATGGAGGAATTGAACCCCCAGGTATTACCCTGCTCTAGTTTTCAAGACTAGTTGCCCTCCCTTGAGCAGCATCTTCCATATAAGGGGTGTCTGGCGGGACTTGAACCCGTTATGACTGGTTCCACAAACCAGCGCCGCGACCGCTTTGGCTTCAGACACCAAGAGTGGATTCGGTGAGGCTTGAACTCACAACCTCCTGTGTGCAAAACAGGCGCTCTCCCAATTAGAGCTACGAACCCATGAGCAGGAGTGGTAGGGGTCGAACCTACATTGCTCGATTTAGAAGATCGATGCCTTATCCATTAGGCAACACTCCCATAAATTGGTAGCCCCGGCAGGGATTGAACCCGCGACTTCCTCTTTGTAAGAGAGGCACTCTCCCAACTGAGTTACAGGGCTAAGAAAGCGATCGACGAGATTTGAACTCGTACCTAGAGTTTGGAAGACTCAAATGCTGCCATTACACCACAATCGCATTGAAGCTGGTGACAGGAGTTGAACCTGCAACCTACTGATTACAAATCAGTTGCTCTGCCAATTGAGCTACACCAGCATTTTGATAGTACCCCTGACAGGGCTTGAACCTGTAGAAAACCCGTTTTAAGCGGGTCATGTCTTCCAATTGCATCACAGGGGCAAGGTGGGTCGCCAGAGACTCGAACTCTGATCACTCCGCTTAAAAGACGGGAACTCTAGCCATTGAGCTAACGACCCACGAATCCGAGTGGTAGGATTTGAACCTACGACCGCCTGTTCCCAAAACAGGAGTGCTGCCAAGCTACACCACACCCGGATAATACTGCCCTGCCAGGATTTGAACCTGGAATCTCCTCGTTCAAAGCGAGGGATGTTGCCAGTTACACCACAGGGCAATAATTGGCTGCCGAGGTTGGAGTTGAACCAACATCTCTATGATTCAGAGACGAGCGCGACTTTCCCAGTCGTCCACTCGGCAATGAATGGCTGCCCCAGTAGGACTTGAACCTACAACCCCCGCGTTAACAGCGCGTTGCTCTGCCATTGAGCTATGGGGCAATGTGCCAGTCCCCCAGGTCAGTATCGAACTGACGACCTCCTGTTCTTCAAACAGGCGCTACTACCAACTGAGCTACCAGGGGGTAAGGCGAGAACGGAAGGACTTGAACCTTCACTTTTCAGTTTCGTAGACTGATGTGTTATCCAGTTACACCACGTTCTCATAAGGCGGAGAGAGAGGGAGTTGAACCCACAGTGAGATGATGAATCTCACAACTGTTTAGCAAACAGCTTGCCCTGCCAATAGCAATCTCTCCATAATGGGCCGGGCTGGAATTGAACCAGCAACGCAAACGCGGCGGTTTTACAGACCGTTACCTACACCAATAGGTGAGCCGACCCAAAAGGTAGTGCAGACGGGACTTGAACCCGCTAATTACACGCTTGAAAGACGTGCCGCTCGGCCACTTCGCTTCTGCACCATGTATGCCATGTAAGTTGAAAAAGCTGTTGATTCACACACAGGAATTGAACCTGCATAGACTGTTTAAGAGACAGTTGCCTTACCATTCGGCTAGTATGTAAGCTTTTTCGATTAGGACACGGCAACGCACAGACTAGGACTTGAACCCAGAACAACAGTTTTGGAGACTGTGGTGTTGCCATTACACCATCTGTGCATTTGGTAGCAGTGGCGAGAGTCGAACTCGCATATACCAAGTTATGAGCTTGGGGCTTTGCCGTAAATCGCTACACTGCAACGTTTGGAGTCCAGGGCGAGAATTGAACTCGCACAGTCGGTTTTGCAGACCAACACCCTACCATTAGGCGACCTGGACATACTACGAGGACGACAGGAATCGAACCTGTGACCACTTGCCTCGGAAACAAGCGCTCTTTCCGACTGAGCTACATCCTCATTTGGAAGCCTTGACGGGAGTTGCACCCGCTTCTCCGTGCTTGAGAGGCACAGCGACTTGTCTATTTGTCCACAAGGCTACACGGGGATGATGGGATTTGAACCCACGGTCTTTCGCTCGACAGGCGACTGCTTTAAACCGGACTAAGCTACACCCCCACGTTGGATGGCAATTATTTAGTTTTCATGGTTCAGAAGTGTTTGCGCTATGCCTTTTTGAGAGGCTGTAGTGCTTCACTACATTTATGCTACACAATGTATTACAAGATGTCAAGGGCATACTACAAACTTTTTGAAAGAACTGAGGGGGCAGTGTTACGTAATCGCGGTATTGCCCTCTCTGATTGAGTTTGAAGTAAATTACTCAGATTCACTCAGGCGTTGTGCGTTCCAAAATTGTTCAGCAAATGCAACTGCTGGGTGAATTGGGGCTTTGGGCTTGCTTTTGAGTACCATTCCAGCTTCATGCGGTAAGCGATCGCTCTTGATTGAATTACACTTCTCACACGCTGTTACAACGTTGTCCCAACTGTGCTGCCCACCTTTTGAGCGGGGAATTACATGGTCGAGCGTCAGACACTTGCTGCTGCCGCAGTATTGGCAAGTGTGGTTGTCTCGCTTGAGTACTTCACGCCGATTTACAGGTGGTACTTTCCAGTGGCGTTCGGGATTACCAACGGTCAAGCGAATATGTTCGGGAACTTGTAGTACGATGCTGGGTGAACGAACTTCCCACTGCTTTGTACTGCCAAAATCCAACGACTCAGCCTGACCAGTAACTAACAGCACGACTGCTCGTTTGATGTTGATACGTGCCAGTGGTAGGTAGTTCTTAGAGAACACCACCACCGAATTTTGTAATATATGTGGTTGCTGACTTTGCTGTTGAGCTTGCATACCTTGATTCACTCCTCAAAAAACAACCCCCGCCTCTGAGATTCAGGAGCGGGGGTCAGATAGTTGATACTTTTTGCCCTATGTTGGTGCTGTAAGACATTTGCACCTCCCGCTTTGGATAAGTTGATCTAGATTCAGCCATCCGGTAATCGCTTCAAAAATATTTTCACGCTGCAATTTTCCGCCGCCAAAACAATACATTCCCTCAAACGCAAATAGCACGATTACTCTGCCTAAACCCTTGTTGGGTCGGCAATGCATCACGCTGCTAATGGTTGAGGAGAATCTGCTTATCATTGAAGGCTTGTAGTATTTGTAATTGAGACTTATATCAATAATACAGTTGTAGTATGCGTTTGTCTACTGCACAATTCTGGGGACGGGCGAACGCTGCGTGAATGCCTTGGCGGTAAAGGCTAAATTTGCAGATGGGGCATCATTTTTTCTCAGCACAACCTTCTAAAACCTTATTCCCCAGGATAAAAATTGCCGAGTATGGATACTCTTTATCTGACATACCATCGCTACAGGCATCGACTTTTTTGATGATTAAGATATCGTTTTTAATTTTCCGAAATCGCTAACTTTACTGTGGTAGTAACACACAGACAAGCAAATATAACGCACTTTCTATAATTAACCTTTGGGAATATACCCAACTCAAGCCTAGTCGTTGTGACTAGGCTTTTGAGTTTGAGTCTGTTACCCGAAGAGTTAAAGCAGGTATCGCATTTACCACAACGATAACTGCCCCGGTGAAACATTAGACTTACCGCCTCTATGGTATAAAAGGTGACAAGCGCTGCACAGAGCTATAAGGTTGCCTCTGTGATTATTTGCTGGATTTCTGTCCCAATGGTGTACCTGTAGCGTGTACACTCTACGTTTTGAGCGTGTAAGTTTTGCTGTGTTTTCTCCTGGGGGGATGCACTGTAACCCGCACTTTTGACAACGCCACTGGGCTTGTTGCTTAACTGAAGTGGCAATTTCTGACCAATTGTCTGGGTACAGAGAATGGGTGAACATCATTCAGTATAATTAAACTGCGGCTTGACCAATTGTAATGCCAATAGCAGTACGAAAGCTTAATCAAATTCATTCATACATATAGGCGATGGCTCCGCCCGCCGCAGGCATCGCTACTAGCCATAAATATCTTTTAATACAGCTTCTAGCCCCGCATTTAAATCTTGCAGTGCTGCATCCAAACTTTCATAACTTTCTTTTCCCTCCCAAAACATTCCACCACAATCGAGTGCGCGCACAAAAGAATTGAGAGGACTATCTACGTCATAACCAATTTCAATCCAGCCTTCATGCTCATCTACCCAACGAGCAATATTTGGGTAAGTTTTTTCAAATGAAACTTTCATATTTTCCTCCAGAACTAATCACCCCATCACTCATCATCATCGGGCAAATACAACCCACTACTATCAGTCGGTCTGGCATGAAGATACATTTCCGTAATCGCTACCGAACTATGCCCCAATGTTTTTTGTAACAAGTGTATCGGCGCTCCTCTGTCTAAGCTGTGACTAGCGTGGCTATGTCTGAGCCAGTGGGGTGATACATTCCCCTCAATAAGAGCGCGGTTTGCAGCATTTTTCACAATATGAAATACCATTGACCTACACAGATGACCACCCTTGGCGGAAACAAACACTGGGTCATCGTGTTTGGCGTAACCCTTTAAAGAGTTAATCTCCCGCCAAATACCAGCACCCACCAGCACGGTTCTCGTTTTATCACCCTTACCGAATACCGTGATTTGTCCACCATCACCACGGGCTTTGAGGTCACGCCACTTGAGGCTACATAATTCACTTACCCGTAAACCCGCAAAATAAAGTAAACGAACCAGAGTGCGATCGCGTCCATTTGTCGTGGAATTTATCAGTAATCGTACTTCCTCTTGAGTGAGAATTCGCTCTGCCAATCGGTTCTTTGCCTTGGGTGACTTAACTAAAACACCCAAGTTCGCCGATATCACCCCCAACTGTTTAGCAAAGGAAAATAGACTCTTTATTGCTCCCACTGCTACCCGCTTGGAATTATCAGAACTACTTAGTGTCATCACCCACAGTTGAATATCCATGAGGGTGCAATCAGAAGCGGGCTTGTTGACATGAGAAAAAAACCGCTCGGCATAGCGACGGTAGCCGTCAACGGTATTCTTACTTTTACCATGCAGCCAGAGGTCGATAAGTTCGGTATTAGTGAGCGTGGGAGTATTCAACATTGGTTATTCTTATGTTGAATGCTCCTCCATTAAACCCTACTGTGGGGACAGTGGCAGTTATTTCACTGGATGGTAAAGTCCATCTTTTGGATTCCATTCCCAACCTATGCCCCTTGGGTCGCGGTTACGAGTCCAACTGATAAATTCTTTGGTAGTGAGTTTTTCTCGTTCCGGTGCGAGGCTCGACGGACTTAAACCTAGTCGCGGTGCTAAGTTTTCAGGAGGCAATGCTTGCAGTTCAACTAAGGTTTGTTGGTATGGGTTAGCTTGTCTTCTTTGTTTAGGTTGACTGTTGTATCGAGTTGATGAAATAGCCCGTTCGATGAGTTCCAGCTTTTTGGTCATTGCGTCGAGCTTGCTTTCTAGCTTCTTCTCCATCTGCAAAACCGATTTACTGCTTGGGGTAACATCGATATCAATATTGCTATCAAACCCAGAGAGCAATTCTTCCAAGCCTTGCAGCAAGGCAATTGTATGCCCTTGGCGATGCAGCCGCGATAGTTCTCTGACTACTGGAATTAAGGCAGTAGGCACGCGAATCATTTCACTTGGTGGGGTCTTATCGTCAGCCATTTGATATCAGTTTTGATAGCAATGAACTGATTGTAGAGCCAAAGCGTTGCTTGCCGCCGTTAGGCATCGCTCTTGTATTGAAAAACTGGACATCCCCTCAAAAATGGTGATGATTAATTTAATCTGCAATCTTTTTCTAAAATTTATGCGTTTAATCATCAGTCGTTTTCAGGCTTTGGCTCTTGCAACTGCACTTGGGTTTGCTCTGTTGGGGTGTTCGCCAGCGCAAACCCAAGTGCCAACACCAACAATAGAAAAACCATTACAGCCAACGCCGATTGTACCTACTAAATCCTCAATAAGCCCTCATCTGCTGTTGGGGAATCCTAGCGGTGCAACTCCAACGAGCATTACTCCAGATAATTATCTAATGGTAAAAAACCAGTATGCACTTTCCTACAATCAAACCAAAGGGACTGCCAACTGGGTAGCTTGGCAGTTAAATAAGTCATGGCTAGGCGATGCTGAACGCCAAAATAACTTTCGTCCTGATAATACTTTGCCTGCTGGTTGGGTGCGGATAACTCCCAGTGCTTACGCAGGTTCAGGATACGATAAGGGTCACATTGCACCATCGGGCGATCGCACCAAAACGGTAGAAGATAATACAGCTACCTTTTTAATGACAAATATGATGCCCCAAACGCCCGACAACAACCGGAACACTTGGGGTAATCTAGAAGACTATTCCCGATATTTGGTAAGCCAGGGAAAAGAACTTTATATTGTAGCTGGGCCTGCGGGAAGTCAAGGCGAACCCCTCAAAGGTAAGGTGACGGTTCCCAAATCAACTTGGAAGATAGTTGTCGTACTAGACAACCCCGGCGCTGGGCTTGATGGTATTACTGCTAATACTCGCGTCATCGCGGTGAACATCCCTAACCAGGAAGAATTAAATAATGATTGGAGAGCTTACAAAGTCAGTGTTGATGAATTAGAAAAACTCACAGGCTATGATTTTCTCTCTAATATTTCGCCAAACATTCAAGAAGTTATTGAGAGCAAAGTAGATTTGTAAACAACTCAAGTTTCAACAACTTTCGTAGAAATCCCCGCTAAATTTACCGCCGGGGTTTGACCAACTATATAAACATCAATCTCTTTGTTGCCGAGGCGATACACCTGCAAATTAGTCAGGTTTTTCTTAAGTTCCTGCACAAGGGTTTGAAATCGTTTTACGGTTGCTTTTTCTTCATCCTCATGCCAATCTTCTGCTGTCGTTGCCACTTGAAAAAAATCGTCAACTCCCACAATTTCAACGGGCGTATTTTGTGGATGATTTGTTTGTTGTACAACTTTTTCAGGCGTTGCAGGTGCAGCATCTTCCCAAAGAAAAACTTCAAACGGGTACTCGGATTCGCTCATCATAAGTAAACCATCTGCTGCTGTACGAAGCTGTTCTAAAATTTCTGAATTAGTTTTGGTCATAAGCACTTAATAGAGCGTAGTTTACCGCCGCAGGCAGGCATCGCACATAAAATAGTATCCACCTCGCCGTTCATCCACCACACCCGTAAGCCGCATTTATTAACCGAGGCGAACGCTGCTTGGCAGATTTACAAGCGTAGGCGCAGGCATCGCCTCATTCACTGTGCAAAATATTCGGTTGGCAGGTATTTTATTATACCTTGTATAATATAGCCATTATTTTTGAATTTCCTCCAGCCAACTCTAGTAAGGGAAAAAGTTATATGAAACTAATTAAAAAAGTTTTAGCAATCTGTTTTCTATTATTTGGCATTCCCTTTTCTGCTGTGATGATTCTAGAAATTATGAATCCCAAAACTCCTGCTCAAGAAAAAGAAAATGATGTAGCGGCTTTAACTATTCTTACTATTCCATCAACCATTCTAGGAGGCTGGTTGAGTTGGTCTTTAGTGCAGCAGAATCGAAAGGAAAAAGCATTACTTCTGGAATCAGAACAAAAGCGTCTTCAGTTAGTTTTATTAGAATTAATTGAGCAAAATGCTGGCAGAATAACGGTATTGCAACTGGCGAAAAATGCGGAAATATCAACCCAGTTAGCTAAACAATATTTAGATGAAAAAGCCAAGGAACTTAATGCTGATTTTGAAGTAAATGAAGAGGGAAATGTTTTGTATCGGTTCTCTTGACACACTTTTAGGGACTTAATTAGAAATAAAATTACTTAGAAAAAGCGAAATTATGATTAAAATTGTCTTTTGGAATGTGATTTTGGGATTTTTGGCTGTACTAATTGCCATACTTGTTTCAGGTACAATCCAGGCTTGGGCAGCAAACCCCAATTTAGATGGCGACTCACACCCCACACGACTCAAGCTGAGTGAATGTATTGCAGATGTGAAAGAAGTCACGGCTTGGGACGAGAAAGAAACATTGGACGCAGCTCGTAAGATTTGTGAGAAACGTCAGTCACACACCAAACAAAAGGCGCGGTTTTTAGCATCTTTGAAGAAACTACAAGAGCAATATCAAAATTATACAAATCATGGATTTGACAAACAGTTACCCACAGCTATTGCAGATTCATGGACAATTGTAAAAAGTTGCATTGATTTCAAAGAGGGATTTACCTCTCCCCATAATGTAGCTGTGTTGTCAGTACCAGAGAATATTCGTAGCGGTTGTTACTCGTTAGGTGCTTCTTTGGTAGAATCCGCCCTGTTTAATCAAACGCAGTGAGTAAGCGATCGCCCTAGACACTATCATCCATCCAGCCGCATTCTGAGTTTGGGCAATCCCAATGCACCCGCGCCGTGTAGTCACGGTCAAACTCATACCCGCACTGGGGACACTTGCCAGTAAACATAGGATGGGTATCTAGCAGTTCTAGCTGTTGCTGTTGAGTCAAGCGCTGCTGTGGTTGCAGTATTAATTCGCCGTTGTAGTAGCTTGCCCCCTCTGGTTCCCACAGTTCCTCTGCTTGAGCGTTGGGGTCTTCTCGAAAGTCCAAACAACTATCCCCCTGTGGCCCTGCTGGGTGAACGACACAGATGAGGTGAGGATCATGTGAGTAAAGGAGACAGCGATCGCACTTCTTGATTTTTGGCATAATACCAGTTATACACCCTGCTTTTTCCTCTAAGAATTTCAGGAAACAGGCGATCGCCTTATTACTTGATGCTAGGGCAATCCGCAGTAACTATTGACTATGAACTGTTGGCTATGGACTAATGACGGCAGGACTAATAAGCATTGACCAATGACTAACCAAACCATTCATGTTGTAGCTCGTTTTGTAGCTTTACCCGATAAAGTAGAAAAACTCAAAGCAATATTATTGGGACTGATTGAACCAACTAGACTTGAAGCAGGTGTCATTAAATATGAACTTTTACAAAATCAATCAGATCCAACAGATTTTACTTTTGTAGAAGAGTGGGAATCCGAGGCAGCACTGGATACTCATTTAGCATCAGTCCGTCTGCAAGTACCAATAGCCAAGCTAGAAGGTGTGATTTTACCCCCAGCATGACCAAATTTTGAACCATAACGTGACCAAAAGTTAACGTAATTTCAAGCTTTTGAGCCAATCAACAACTTAACTTTATGAATCAAATTATGTCCGCGTGTTTTAAATGTGAATCATAATACGACCAAAAGTTTTATTTTTAGACTTGGTAAAAAATGCCGAGCAAGACACACTAATTTAGTCGAAAATTTTAAACTTTCGGTCAAAATATGATTCAAAATGTCCACGATATGGTTCAAAAACACGTTTAGTCGAAAATTCAGTGATTAAGCGATCGCCCGATACTTGGTTTTAAAAGTTCTCGATCAAGAACACGTACAAATGAACTATAAAACCCACGTTGCTTCCTGGAATTAGGTTTTGACGTTTTTGGACTACATTTATAACTTTAAAGTATATGTTGTTCTAGTGCGGAGTGAAGCGTATCGTGTCCGTTTGGTAAAAATATGGTTCAAATCACAGAAGGATTAATAGCTGCGCCACCAGATATCCGACGTTATTCTATTTTGGCTGCGATCGCCTAGTATCCAAGGAGTAGAATCTTGAAATGGTTGCAGACAGGACAGTTGGTTCTTTAATTCTTCTAGCCAGGGGTTGAGGGTGAACGGCATCGCACCCCAACAAAATAATATTAGCGCCTACCTAAATATAGGTAAGCGCTATTGTTTTATTTCAATTCAGGGAGAAAATATAGTGAAATGAATTCCCTGATTTTTACTATTAATTAATTCCAATTTAATTGATTACACAGCACTGCGACGATTTAGCAAGTTCCACAAGAAAACAGCGACAATTGCGCCAAGAACTGCTACCGCGATACCGGGAATGCTGAGTGTGGGAGCGGCTAATGTCAAGGTTCCTGTACTGAAGAATACACCCAAACTACCACCAACAAAAGCACCGATAATTCCTAATAAGATTGTTCCTAAGATTCCACCGCCTTGATGACCGGGGTAGATAGCTTTTGCAATAGCACCAGCAATTAGACCTAAAACAATCCAAGCAAGAATATTCATTGTTTTAATTTGATAAACGTTTTTTACTTACAAATACACAATAGCAATCCAAACATTGGCATTCAATCTCCCAACAGAACCAATTATTAATAGCCTTAAGGATGAATGCTATTACTTCTCTTGATATACCCCCTAATTGAGATGGATAATAAATAAAAAAGCTCCTAGTTGGTCTAAAACCAGGAGCTAATAAATTCATTGCTTGATAATTGCAGTATAGGCATTTTTAATGATTTCTCTCATCTACTTTAAGAATTAAGCTAAGTTTGAAAGCCGAATATTAAGTAGAACAAGGTGAAGGAGTAAATGGCTTGTAGCTGCGACCAATGTAAAAGAAGTCATCAATTGCTGGCTTGTTAAATTCAGCCACCCTTACAACTACCTTGGCACTGGCAACAATTATTTTCTATCCATCAAAAACTTTGTCACAAACATCAAGCGACGGACGCAACACAGTTCCCCAGGCAGGTTGCCTATCTGGGTATCCTGATGGCACATATTGAGGTTCGCGCCCAGTTACGCGCTATGAAGAAAGCTGCTGGATTGAATACGTGCCTAGAGAGGCTAAATCAACTTATTCCTGTTATGTCTATCTTTTGCGCTAGTCAGGCAGTCGGTTGCTGACGCGTGAAAACCGCTAATTGAGCGGCGAAAGCACGCTTGAAGGCGGGCCGCGCTTCGCCACGGGCGACATAGGTAGAGAGATTCGGATAGTCGTTGAGCATACCCGATTCTTTCAACCTGAGCAGCACTTCCACCATCATCAGGTCGCCTGCGCTGAATGCGCCATCAAGCCATTCGGCATCTCCAAGGTGACTGGAAAGTTCTAAGAGCCGGTTACGGATGCGACCTTCGACGACACGCAGGCGCTGCTCGTACCAGACCTCATCACGCTCTAAGTACGTGGCGATTTCCCGATCAACGATTGGCGGCTCCATCGTGTTAAGTGCGGCAAACATCCATGTGATCGCTCGCGCTCGACTATTGGCATCGTCTGGCAACAGCCCTGTATGGCGCTTTGCGATATGGAACACGATCGCCCCCGACTCGAACAGGGCGAGATCACCTTCTTCATAGGTTGGAATTTGCCCGAAAGGATGAAGCGCACGGTGCGCGGGTTGCTTCATCTCACTGAACGAAACAAGACGAACGTTGTAAGGTTGGCCCACTTCTTCGAGCGCCCAGCGAACGCGTATGTCACGCGCCAGTCCCTTGCCGCCATCAGGCGACCGTTCAAAGGCGGTAATAGTGGGTGTCATTGTCAGGGTCATGGTGATTTCTCCTTTCGGCCCAATTTTCTGCTTTGGGTGTGTGTTCTAACTCCAGTAAACTAGCTCTCCAGCCATTCCATAACTGATTGAATTTGCTGTTGCTCAACGCCGCAGCTTTGTTGTCCGTAGCATAAAATAGTTGGCTGGGCTGGTTTGGGTTTGAGGAAGTTTAAGAACTTCATGACGGTGAGAAACGCAACTATTACCAGGGTTCCCATTTGTTGAGGCGATGTCAACGTATGTAAACTACGCTCTTAACTGACTTTCCCCTAGAACTAGCTGCGATCGCTATCCTTCTTCTTTTCTACTCTAGTTCTGCTTCTAATTCCTTGAATTCTTTGTACTGTCTATCTTTGTGCTGCCAGTATTTATTTACTGTTTCTTTAGCTGCAACTGCACTTTCATATTCTGTTCCACCTTGGAGAGTTAATCTTTCTCTTACTTTTTTCCGAAGGTCAGAGATGATTTTCCCGTTAACTTTGCGGGTTTTAGCCCAATCTAAAATAGTTTGTGGATAAGAACTAGTGCCAATATATTTACCTTGAATAATTTCTGGTAGACTGTAACCTTTTAGTTCGCTTACCCAATAGTAAATAAATTTAAGGTCTGGATCTTTTTCTGTAATATTTTTGTTTGGATTATATATGCGAAAAGTATCACTTAAGGGATTAGTAACACCTGATTGCATCTGCCACTGCCAATTATCAATTGCTAAATCTCCATCTACTAAATAGTTCATATAATGTCTAGCACCATGATGCCAGGAAATCCCGCAATTGATAGTTAAAAATGTGGCGCACATTGCCCTCATGCGAAAATTCATCCAACCCATAGTTTTTAGTTGTCGCATACTAGCATCTAGGAGAGGAAAGCCTGTCATTCCCTCCTGCCAAGCATGAAACAGTTCTTGTTTTTCTGGTGGTAACTCTAGGGGTGTATACCATTCATCAAATTCTGGGTAACGATTTTTGTAAGCTATTTCTGGGTAAAAATAAAGACGCTGTGTAAAACTATCATGCCAGCGTAGACGGTCACGAAAAGCTTTTAATGAAAATTCCGCCTTGGGCTGATTTGTAAGCTCTGCTGCTCGTGCTTTAGTACTTTGGTAAACAATGCGAGTTGAAATAGTCCCAAAAGTTAGATGTGGTGATAAATGCGATGTTGCGCCTTGTTGTGCTAACCAAGGGCGTGAAAGTTTCCAATGATAGCCGTTGAATCTACTTTTAAGAAATGAATTTAATGTAGCTTGTGCCTGTGTTTCTCCACCAATAAAATATACCTGTTCTGTTTGCAAAAAAGCACGATATTTATGTTTTAGTTCAGAAAATTTAATTTGAGGTACGTTTAGAGAAAGTGATGGAGTGTTGATACTAGTGGGAGTTGGGTAAACAGATTTTCTTTGATATGTGTAATATTCGTTAAACCACTGCTCACGTTTATCTTGTGATTGTAAAAAGTTATTTAGTCCCAGATGATATTCGAGATTTAATCCTTGATATAAATTAACTATACTTTTATCTCGGCTAATACCATACTCGACTTGTACATCACGATTTAAGTAGAGTTTTGGTCTATGTCCCTGCTGTGTTAATTGTTGAGTTAATTCTTGTATAATCTCTACAGAATTACCTTCAAATAATATTAGTTTGCTGCCTAATTTTTGTAAATTGCTATCTAGATTTTCTAAAGACTCAAACAAAAACCGCACCCGCCCTTTACCTACATCAACCCATTGATAAAACCAAGGGTCAATAATGAAGAATGGTAAAACTGCGGCATTATTAGCAGACGCTAAGGTGACAATTTCGTTGTCAGTCAAACGTAAATCTCGACGAAACCACAGAAGGTGCATAACTCAATTTTCTATATCAAATCAGATAATACAATTGTACTATCTAATTTAAATGGTGGAACTAAAACTATGACCTACGCCTACAGCATGGATGACGCGGTGCAGGTAGCTAATCAGGCGGCTACTGACATTGAGGCGTGGTTATGGTCAAAGTCAGAAACTATTAGCGTTGTTAATGTTGAGAATGACCCAGATTACCAACGCAGAGATATTGACCTCATCTGGACAACGCACAGTGGCGAAATTTTGATTGAGATTAAGGGCGATAGGTGGGACAGGACTCGTAACCTCTTCTTTGAAACTCACAGCAACCTAGAGAAGGGAACCCCCGGCTGCTTCATGTACACTGAAGCGGACTGGCTATTTTATTACTTTGTCAACACCCACCAACTGTACAGGCTACCAATGCCCAAAACGCGGGAGTGGTTTTTGATTACCATGCGGCGGTTTCGGGAGCGCTCGACTACAACACCAGTGGGGAATAGCTATTACACCACTGTGGGGCGATTAGTGCCGATTACTACGGTGATGTTGGAAGTGGCGGGGATTAAGATGGAGCAGTTGTAGGGGGGCGATGGGGCGATCGCTTTTGTTTAAATAATGCCTATCGAGAAGCTTTTTTACCTTGCTCATATCTTAGTAAAGTCTCATATTCCTTTTTTAAATTGTGTAAAGAAGTTTTAACATCCTGGTTAAATTCGGCAGGAAATTTCAGATCAGGATTGCCTTGAGTCGAAACGCCTTGCTCTTTCCATAAGCGATATAAGCATCCACTCTGAGCCTCGTGCTTTAAAAACTGGTCAAAGCTTTCTGGTAATTGACCAGATTCTAAAAGATAACTTTTTGTGTTAATTAGTTCAGCCTTTTGAGAATGAAGCGGCAGAAAGTATGTTTCAGCAAAAAACCGCCAGACTTTCCAATGTCTATCATCATTTTTATCAAATAGGGACTGCCTCACCTTGCCATTTTCTGAAGGTAAAACGCGTACTGCAACATCATATATAATCTGCGATTGCTGAACTAGACCCCATAACGGGCCATATAACTCTTCAATTTGGCGTTTTAAATGTTCTAGTTTTGCTTCCCGTTGCTGCTGTTTGATTAAACGACGGTTCTCCTCTTGCCAGCCACGAACTGTAATTATTGCTGTAATTATTGCGACAATAAGTGCAACTACAGCACCTATCAAGGCAGAAATAACTGTTGTATCCATGTTGTCTTCCTAATGGTCACTCTGAGCGATCGCCCATCCAAACTTTGACTCTAAGAATTCAGGTTCAACATTACTTAAAAAACTCTCATCCATTCAAGCAATAAATTTTACTCCAAAAATAGATATTACGGATATCCACTGAGGTTGGTTGAGATTTTGCATGGTTAATATGTAACAAATAATATAGCATCAGCTACTTAAACTAGTGGGTCAAGTTTAGAAGTTAAATGACTATCAAAAAACCCTTGGCTATCAACCAGCCAGAGGTGGGGCGGATCATTCATGATCTGCGGCTTTTGGCTGGGCTAACGCAAGAACAATTTGCAGCCACTTTAGGCGTTACTTATACCACGATTAATCGTTGGGAAAATGGACGCTCAACGCCGTCGCCGATGGCGATGAAGCTTATTGAGCAGAAGCTTGATGAGATGGGCGCTCAAGGTCAGGATTTGTTGGCTAAGTATTTACCGAATTAGTTGTTTGCTCAGTTTTGGTGTGAGCGATCGCAGTTCGTTTGGTCGATGTCTTCGGCAATGATGCGAGTGCAACTGTAGATGTGAAATAGAAATAAGCTATCAAACTGACAAATTTAGGATATATATGACATCTCAAATTCCAGATACATTTCTATATCAGGGCGAAAAATACGAATTAGTTGCTTTAGATGGGGAAAGACTAATAACCCCTCAAGATTACGGTATGAAGCCGCAAATGCTTCACACAGCTTGCTATCGCGGCTTTTACTCCACTTATGAGATTACCAACGATGGCTTATTCCTTACAGAAATGGTCATTGGTGAAGTCGAAGAAGGACACAAATCAATACAAGGCATCATGCCAAAATTGCCTTCTCAGAATAGTCATGGTTATCCGACTTATAAAGGATTAAGGCTTATTACACCTTTTGCCGGAAGAATTAGGCTAGGCAAAGATTTTATTCAAGAGCTATATGTTCACATGGGTTATCAAAAACCTACTGCTTATGAAACACTTTTAGAATTCGCTTTTGAAGTAGGTAAGCTAGTGTCTATGCAAGACATTTCAGATGAAAATTCCAAAAATAGAGGTGCTTTTAAAAAAATGTTTTAAACTGGCGACCTCATACAAAGTATTGAAGAGTCTTTTTCTCTAGATATTGAACTTGAGTAATCGCGATCCACTTTAATATGGCGAACGCTCTCTGTTCTTAGAGGACAAATGAAAGATGCGATCAATCTCTCTTACCCAATTCTTAAGGGAAATTCAGTATAAATTCACGTGACACAATGTAAATATAACCGTTAAGGAAAGGAAAATATGACAGAAATTATACCTGTAAATTCTACAACAATTCAACTGGCACCGCTACCACAAAGTATACTACCAGCTATCAGTCAATTTATTACGGCTTTGGGAATTCCAAGAGAGGTATTAGCAAGCGAGGAAGAAATTGAATGTGCTTGGAGAGATTTACCTAGAGAGTTGCGTAGTATTCCTAATATTAATTTAAAAGGTGAGCTAATTATTAAAATGTGTATTGCAGTAAGCGGAGGTCTTTTTGATAGCGCAATTAACTATGCTTGGAATGCTGCTATCTTGCAGTTAAGAGAAAAAGTGAAAAATTTCGGATTGGAAATAGTTTCTCAAATTCTTTCCAAAAATTTTGAAGAAAAACATCTATTAGAGCTTCAGGACTCTGAACTTTTAGATATTTGTTTGAAACTCAATCTTGCAACTGAAGATGGTTATTTTTTCTTAGATCAATGTAGAAGTACTCGTAATAATTTCTCGGCAGCGCACCCAACAATTGGACAATTAGATGATCGTGAGTTTATCGTATTTCTAAAGAGGTGCGTAAAGTACGCTCTAGCTGAATCTACTTCACCAAGGGGTATCCATATTGGTACTTTCATTTCTGCTGTCAAAACATCTAGGTTTACAGAAGGACAATGTTCATTATGGTTGGAACGCATAGATGCAACTCATGATGCTCAGAGAGATTTGCTGTTTAGTATGATTCATGGCATTTATTGTGATCCAACTACATTAGAGCCTGTGCGTTTAAATATAATAGATTTATGCCTTCCTTATAGCGAAAAATTCACATCATCTATTCGGTCTAAGCTAATTATTCAACATTCAGAATATCGAGCCAAGGGTGACATACAACGATCTGCAATATCTCAACAATTTTTTGACAAAATAGGTCTGTTTACTCTTCTTGATGATTGTGAAAAGCACACTATTATATCAAAAGTACTTAATCAACTGTGGAACGTTCATCAAGCATGGAACAACTTCTATAATGAACCCCCATTTGCAGAGCGATTAGCAGAACTATCTAAAAAAGGTTTATTACCAAAAAATATACAGGAGGAATTTGTTGAAAAGGTAGTTGGTTGCTACATTGGAAATGGACATGGAGTATCTGAAATGGCAAAGCCTTTTTATGAGGAAATGATACGTGAATTTTCACCAAAAGAAATTCAACACATGGTTGAAATTACACGTAAAAATTCTTCTATAGTCGCACGTCGAATAAATAGCGAATCCTCATGTCGTATCAAGTTTATACAAGCTCTCAAATTAATTGATGCTTCTAGCGTACCTGATACAGTTAGAGTTAGTTATGAAAATTTCATAGGGATAAGAAGAAGTTATTAACTAGATATACCACTGACACAAAGGACTAATATTATGGAATTATTTTCCTATGAAGCATTTGACAATAATCAAGCTTAAAAAAAGGTATTAAAAGCTATATCGCTGGTGTAGATGGCAGTCCTAATTATACTTTATTGAGAAATGCGATCGCTCCTTCATTCTTAGAGGAAATACCAAGCATTCGTTTAAATATAAGAGAGCATAATTATGGATGAAATTGTTAGTAAATTAGCAGGAGTTGGATTACCAGCCATTGTACTTCTTATCACAATGGCATCAACTGGTTTAGCTGGTGCTGCTGCAATTACTGCGGCATTAGCCATGTTAGGGCCAGGCGGAATGGTGGGCGGTATTGTATTACTGGGAATAATAGGTTTAGCATCAGATGCACTAACCAAATATGGATTGACAGCACTACTCCAGGGAATTTACGAAGAGAGAAGGAGAAGAGGTGAATCATTACAAACCCTATGTAGGGAAATTGATGGTTTACCAATTACTAATGAACTCAAATTAGTTATAAGGAACCATATTGGTTGCTCTCGTTAATCGGGGTAAATTAGCATCCGTTCAGAAACTTACGCGATTGGAACTGATGATCCGCTTTCAATACTGCGATCGCACCCCAGATAATTAAGTAAACATTGCAACATATTTATATGAGTGAACCTATTACTTTAACTGCACTTTTCGGAGCTTGTAAAGCAACTGCTGACATTTCCATAAAACTAGCTAAGGCTTTAAAATTAACAGAATCTATTGAAAGTAGACTTGATTGCTTAATACAGGTAGAATTTAATGCCGCTAGGAAAACACTTCTTGAGGCGTGTAATTCTAGCTCTTCTGATGAACAAAAGTCCGTTCTGATTAACGATGCCAGGAAGAGTTTTACTAAAGCTACTGATCTTGAAAAAGGGGAGCGACTTTTTTATGCTTACTTAGGATTAGCAATTTGTCATTATTTACTTGATGATATAAATAATGTTAAAACAGCTGGTATGACGTGCCAGTAGGTAAAAAGCAACTGCACCCAGATTTTATCGTGCTGCACCCTAGCCGGGGTTTGTTCATCCTTGAGGTGAAAGACTGGAAACTAGACACTATTCAAAATATCAACCCCTCCACAGTCACCATAATTACTGAGAATGGGGTAAAGGAAGTCAAGCACCCACTACAACAAGCCAGAGATTATGCCCTAGCAGTCAACAAGATGCTAGAAAAAGACCGCGCCCTGGTGCAGCAAGAAGGTAAATATCAAGGTAAGCTGATTATCCCCTACGGTTACGGTGTGGTATTCACCAACATCACCCGCAAAGCATTCAATGAAAGTGAACTACCCGCAGTATTTGAGGAAAACTTAGTTATCTGCAAAGATGAAATGCTCCCAAGTACAGATGCAGGGGAATTTCAGCAGCGAGTTTGGGATTTATCGGCATATCAATTTGGCAAGACCCTCACCAGCAGTCAAATAAATAGAATCCGTTGGCATATCTTCCCAGACTTGCGACCAAAACAGCAGTTTGATGATGACAGTCTCTCAGATGAAGAAACTCCCAAACCCTTTATCCCAGACATTCTCAAGATTATGGACTTGCAGCAAGAGCAGCTGGCACGGAGTCTAGGTGATGGACATCGAGTAATTCATGGTGTAGCTGGTTCCGGCAAAACCATGATTTTAGCCTACCGTTGCCAGCACCTTGCACAAGTCAGTAATAAACCAATTTTGGTGCTGTGCTTCAACGTCTCTCTTGCTGCCAAACTCCGGCAGACTATCCAAGATAAAAACAGAGTCAGTCGCATCAAAGTACGACACTTTCATGGCTGGTGCATGGATTTACTCAAAAAATATGACATCCCCAGACCCGACTCTAGAGAGTATCAAGGGGAAGATTATATAGAAGAACTAGTTCAAAGAGTAATTACCGCCGTTGATGCCAAGTTGATACCGGCTGGCACGTATGGCGCGGTGATGCTAGACGAGGGCCACGACTTTAAACCAGAGTGGTTAAAGTTGATTGCCCAGATGGTCAACCCCGAAACCAACTCTTTGCTTATCCTCTACGACGATGCCCAAAACCTCTACGGTGAAAAGCGCGACAAGAAATTTAGCTTTAAGAGCGTAGGCATCCAGGCACAGGGACGCACCACCATTTTTAAACTCAACTACCGCAACACAGCTCAAGTATTGGGGGTAGCCTATGAATTTGCTAAAGAAGTAATGCAACCCACCGAAACCCAGGATGAGGATCAGCAAATATTGGTAGAACCTTCCAGTGCAGGACGGCAAGGCCCCAAACCAGACCTCATCCGTTTACCCAGCTTCAAACATGAGGTAGATTACCTAGCAGGGCGAGTGCAACAATTACACGAGCGAGATATCCCCTGGAACGAAATAGCAATTATTTACCGCTCCAACTTTATGGGCGATCGCATCTACAAAGACTTCCAACAAGCCCAAATCCCAATAGAGTGGGTAAACGCCGACAGTGACAGCCGCAACTATCACCCGGACGAACAAAGCATCAAACTCATAACCATGTACTCCAGCAAAGGGCTAGAGTTCCCAGTGGTGCTTATTCCTGGTATTGGTTTTATGCCTGACCAGTACGGACACGGCACACCAGAAGAAGAGGCGCGGTTATTGTATGTGGCAATGACACGGGCAATTGAGCAACTGATTCTGACAAGCGATCGCTCCTCACAATTCACCAGTCGTTTGGAGACAGCATTAGGCAAGCTAGTTTAATTGGTAGTCGAGCTATCGCCCACGCCCACCCTCATGACTGATACTAAAAGGGATTAGCCTCTGTCACCACTTCTGGCAGTGGAATAAACTCTGTTTCATCTGACACGCTAGCAAACTGGCAATCCCGCCAATCGGCTTTTGCTTGCTCTATCCGCTCTGGTCGGCTAGAAACAAAATTCCACCATTTGTAGCGTGTACCCAATGGTTCACCACCAATAACAATACACCGAGCAGCAGCAGCAGCAGAAACTCTTATTTCATCGACTGGTTCTAGGATAGCGAGGCGATATGGCTCTAGCGGCTGCCCATTAATGCTTAAACCTTCTGTGACGCTGTATACTGCCCTCTCTGAATAATCAGTGGGGATAGTAAAGTGAGCATTGGCAGACAGCACCACATCTAAATAGAGAATAGGTGAGAAAACTTTGACAGGTGAGGTGTAGGAGCCTGCAACTCCTGCAATGAGTTTAATGACAGCACCATTCTCTTCCCAGGTAGGAAGGGTTTGGGCAGGATAGTGAGCAAAGCTTGGATCGATTTCTTCGTATTCCACAGGTAAGGCAACCCAGGTTTGAATGCCATGAATGGTAGTTTCTTTTTGACGATCGATGTCGGGCGATCGCTCTGAATGTACAATCCCCTTTCCTGCCGTCATCCAGTTCACAGCACCCTGTTGAATTTCCTGTACAGTGCCTAAACTATCGCGGTGCATCAAAGCACCATCAAATAGGTAAGTTACGGTGGCGAGATTTATATGAGGATGTGGTCGGACATCGATACCTTTGTTCGGTGGCAAAACAGACGGGCCAACATGATCAAAGAAGATAAACGGGCCAACCATTTGGCGATTAGAATATGGCAAGCTGCGACGGGCAACAAACCCACCCAAATCTTTAACTTCAGGTTCAATAAGTTGCAGTATTGCCATAAGTGATGGGGGGTGATTGATGAATGCTGGAATCATTATAAGTAGATCCACCAGCAAAAAGCTAACCTTTATGAGTTATCTGTTTGTGCGATCGCTCATCTGAATTTACCAACCGTGTTGAGACAGCATTAGCGCTCTTTTATTACTCTCATGAGAGTATAATTAGTTACTAAGAGTTTAACTTAGCAAGGGTATTTAATTGGGTTCAAGAACGGCTACCTCCACGATCACCGTGGTAGATCAGTACTGCGATGCCTAT